>NZ_JBQOUX010000075.1:0-39499 GCF_052216785.1 Streptomyces sp. JW3
CTCGGCTATCAGCGCCGGGTGCTCGGCGGCGCCGCCGAGCATCAGCTCGCCGGCCTTCGCCCGCTTGACGGCGAACTGCAGGTCGTTCTCCCAGGTGTGGCCCATCGCCCCGAACAGCTGCACCGCGTTACGGAACACCAGGGCCTGGCACTCGCCCGCCGCGGCCTTGGCCATGGCGGCGGCGATCCGGCGTCGCGGGTCGTCCTCGGCGATGGTCAGCGCCGCGAAGTAGGCGAGGGCGCGGGCGCGTTCCACCGCCACGTGCATGTCGGCGGCCTTGTGCTGCACGGCCTGGAACGAGCCGATGGGGGCGTCGAACTGCCGCCGCACCCGGACGTGTTCCAGGACCAGGTCCAGGGCCCGGCGGCAGGCGCCCACCATGGTCAGGGCGGTGCCGGTGAGGGCGAGGTGGCGGGCGCGGGCGGGGTCGGCGGTGGTGCGGTCGCGCCCGGTGACCCGCACCCGGGTGAAGGTGACGTCGGCGAGGTGCAGGACGGGGTCGAAGGCGGGGGTGCGTACGGCGGTCACCTCGGCGGCGGGTACCACGAAGACGCCCGCGTCGGTCACCACGGCCAGCCGGTCGGCGCGGTCGCCGTCCAGGACGTGCCGGGAGGTGCCCTCCAGGATCCAGCCGTCGCCGTCGGGGTGGGCGGTGACGCCGGTGTGAACGGCGGTGCCGGACTGCCGCGGATCGTTGAATTCCGGCGCGAGGGGGGCGAAGCGGGTGGTGGTCGCGAGGAAGGGGGTCGGGTCGGTGGCCCGGCCCAGTTCCTCCAGGACGATGGCCAGTTCGACCATGTCCGCCGGGTCGGTCAGCTCGGTCCAGCCCAGCTCGGTGCAGGTGCGCCACAGTGGGGCCGGGTCGGCACCGTCGTCCACGATCGCTCGGACCAGCGTCGGCGGGCACTCCTTGAGGAGTGCCTTGCGCACGGTGTCCTGCCACAGCCGTTGCTCGGCGTCGAACTCGAACAGCATCGGAGCCTCCGCTGCCGGGGTCCCGGTCCGCCCAGGCGCGAACCATGGGCGAGAATAGCATTCTCGCTACACGAAACTAATACCATCGCATACACGTACTGCCATTCTCATTCGGTTCGGTGTCCACTAAAGTGGCCGCATGAGCGCCGCCGGCCGTCCGTACCGTGTCGTCCAGTGGGCCACCGGCACCATCGGGGCCCGCTCCCTGCGTGCCGTCGTCGAACACCCGCACCTGGAACTGGCCGGTGTCCACGTGCACACCCCCGGCAAGGACGGACGGGACGCCGGCGAACTGTGCGGGCTCGCGCCCACCGGGGTCACCGCCACCCGGGACGTGGCACGCCTCCGCGCGCTGAAGGCGGACTGCGTGCTCCACATGCCGCTCGTCCTCGACGTCGAGGAGGTGTGCCGGCTGCTGGAGTCGGGGCTGAACGTGGTGACCACCCGCGGGGAGTTCCACCACCCGGGGAGCATGGACCCCGGCATGCGCGAGCGGGTCGAGGCCGCGTGCCGCGAGGGCGGTACCTCGATCCACAGCACGGGCAGCAGTCCGGGCTTCATCACCGAGGCCGTACCGCTCGTCCTGACGTCGGTGGCGCGCCGGGTCGACTCGCTCACCGTCGAGGAGTTCGCCGACCTCTCCCGGCGCCCCTCCCCCGACCTGCTGTTCGGCGTCATGGGCTTCGGTGTCCCGCCCGGCGAGTTCGACGAGGGCCGGCTCACCCGGGCACGGACCAGTTTCGGCCCGTCGCTCAGGCTGCTCGCCGAGACGCTCGGGCTGCCGCCGACCACGCTGGAGGCGAGCGGGGAGGTCGCCACCGCCCGGCACCGCACCGACATCGCCGCCGGCCCGCTCCGCCGGGGCACCGTGGCGGCCCAGCGCCTCACGGTGGCCGCCGTGCACGCGGGCCGGCCACGGCTGCGGTTCCGGGCGACGTGGTACTGCACCCGCGACCTCGACCCCGACTGGCGGCCCCGGGACACCGGCTGGCGTCTGACGGTCGACGGCGACGCGCCGCTCGACGTGGAGATCCGGCTGCCGGTGCCGCTGGAGCGGATGGCCGAGATCTCCCCGGCGTACACGGCCAACCGCGCCGTCAACGCGGTGCCGTTCGTCTGCGCGGCCGAACCCGGCATCCGCACCTGCGCCGACCTGCCGCAGATCACGGCGGCGCCGCGCTGAGCGGCGGGCCGGGGGCGGCTCAGCGCGCGGTCCAGCCCCCGTCGACGACGATCGTCTGCCCGGTGACGTAGCCGCCGGCGTCGCCGGCCAGCCACAGCACCGCGCCGACGACGTCCTCGGCGCTCCCCTCCCTCGGCAGCGGGGTGTTGCGGCGCAGGTAGGCGGCGGCGCGTTCGCTGTCGTAGAGCGGGCCGGTGATCTCGCTGCGGAAGAAGCCGGGGGCGACCGTGTTCACCCGGATCGAGTGCCGCGCCCACTGCACCGCCAGTTCGGCGGTGAGGCCGGACAGGCCGGCCTTGCTCGCCGCGTAGGACGCCTGCGGTATGCCGGGGATGCCGACCCGGCCGCTGATGGACGACACGTTGACGATCGAGCCCCGGCCGAGGGTGCGCATGTGCGGGAAGACGGCCTGCGCGAGCAGGAACGGGGCCAGCAGATTGAGTCCGAGGGTGCGGCGGACCGCGTCGAGCGGCTCGGACTCGGCCCGCTCGGTGGTGAACATGTTGCCGGCGGCGTTGACGAGGATCTCCGGTGGGCCCAGGCGCTTCGCCACGGCCGGCACCACCTCGGCGGTCCGCTCGGGCTCCAGCAGGTCGCAGGTGACGGCCAGACCGTCGAGCTCGGCGGCGAGTGCGGCCAGCCGGTCCGCGCGGCGGGCCACCACGGCGACCCGCGCGCCGCAGGCGGCCAGTGCCCGCGCCACCGAGGCGCCGAGCCCGGACGACGCGCCGGTCACGATCGCCACCCGGCCGTCGAGCGCGAACCTCCGCGCGGTGGCTGCCTGTTCCGGCGTCATACGGCCTCCCTTGTCGCGCCTGTCGTCGCGGGAACGTCCGCCGTCCGTGCCCGCGCCGGCCTCAACTCCGCCGGAACCGGGTCCTGCTGCGGGGCGAGGCGGCGTCGATCACCCGGTCCTTGAGGGTCCGGCACACCCAGCGCTGGGTCGCCGTGAGGTGCTCGCCCGCGATCCGGGCCGCCTCCTCGCCGTCGCCCCGCGCGATGCTCGCCACCAGGTGCTCGTGCGCGCGCTGCGCCGCGGTGCGCTCCCGGCGGGACGGGTAGGAACCGCGGGACATCTGCGCGTCGGCCCACGCCTCCTCCTGGACGGACCACAGCGAGGTGAGGCTCATGACGACGACCCGCAGGGTGGCGTTGGGCTCGAACCCGACCAGGGTGTCGTGGAACTCGCGCGAGGCCCGGGTGAACGCGGCGCCGTCGCCGAGGCACTCCGCGCTGCGCGCCAGCAGGGCTTCCAGCGGCGGCACCACGGCGTCGGCCCGGTCCGCCCGCTGCGCGCAGTGCCGGGCGCACAGCGGTTCGATGGAGGCGAGGGCGGCGCCGAGGTCGGGCACCGCGACCCGCAGCGACTGGAGGGTGAGCCCGAGGGCGTACCCGGCGGTGCCGACGTCCGGCGCGTGCACCGTGGCGCCGCCCCGGTTGCCGCGCCGCACGGTGATGAAGCCCTCCGTCTCCAGGATGCGCAGCGCTTCTCGGACCGAGGGGTAGCTGACGCCGAACTCCTCGACCAGCTGGTCCTGTTTGGGCAGGGTCGAGCCGTCGACCATGCCGCCCTCCAGGATGCGGTCGCGCAGCGCCGCGGCGACCTGCTCCGCCATGCGCATCTGGGAGATCTTGGGCTGCGCCGGGCGCACACTGTCCATGATTGCGAGGCTAGCAGTGATGGTCCGGGGTCCTTTCATGGTTCGCCGGGGTTCCGGTCCGGCCCGGTGGCGCGGTCGACCAGGGCGGCCAGCCCGGTGCGCAGCACCTTGCCCATGGCGTTGACCGGCAGGGCGTCGACCTGCGTCCAGAACTCCGGGACCTTGTACGGGGACAGCTCGCGCCGGCACAGCCGGGCGAGCGCCCGGAGGTCGAGCGGCGGGCCGGTGCTCTCCACCACGGCGGCCACCCGCTCCCCCAGCCGTTCGTCGGGCACCGCGCACACGGCGACCCGGGCGACGTGCGGATGCGCGGCGATCACGCGTTCCACTTCCAGCGGGTAGACGTTGGCCCCGCCCCGGACGATGACCAGTTTCCGGCGGTCCAGGACCGTCAGCCATCCGTCGCCGTCCACCCGGCCGATGTCCCCGGTGGCGACCGGGCCGGGCGGGGGCGGGCGGACACCGCCCCGTTCCCAGTGGCCGAGCAGCGGGGTCCAGGCACCCGCCCAGGCGCCGGTGGTGGCGGCGCTCAGCCGCAGCTCGCCCGCCTCGCCGGCGGGCAGCCGGCGGCCCGTGTCGTCGTAGGCGGCGACGTCGTAGTGCGGCAGCACCCGGCCACTGGCTTCCGGGGGGCCCTGCTCGGCGAGCGGGTCGATGGACACGACGGTGGGTGCCTCGGTCAGGCCGTAGGTGACCCGGGGCACGGGTCCGTGCGCGTCGGCGAACGCCCGGCGCAGCCGCCGCGGTGTGTCGCCGCCGCCGCTCCAGACCTCCCGCAGCGGGCCGAGGTCGAGGTCCGGACGGCGGGCGAGGTCGTGGAGCTGGGCGGGGGCGCCGTTCCACACCGTGACGCGCCGCGTGGAGATCCACTCGGCGACCCCCTCGGCGTCCCGCCGGTCCATGAGCACGCACGTGCCGCCGGCCCGCGCGGTGAGCAGGGTGGACAGCACCATGAGGTTGAGGATGGTCAGCGGAAAGCTGTCGCCCTTGCGCAGGGCCGGCCCGTAGCCACGGGTGGCGACCAGGACGGCGCCCGGCAGCAGCAGGTTGCGCCGGCTGTGCACGACGGCCTTGGGGCGGCCCGACGTACCGCTGGTGAACGCAATCCCGGCCGGAGCGTCCAGGTCCTGCCGGACCGCGGGCGCGGGGGCGGCGCGGGACGTCAGGGTGCGCCACCGCTCGGGGTCGACGCACTCGGGTCTGGCCAGCCGGCAGCGGGGCCCGGCCAGCACCACCGCCGGGCCGCACAGGCCGCGCAGCTCCTCCTGTTCGCCCGCGGTGAGCGCCTCGCCGAGACCGGCCCAGACCGCGCCGACGCGCTGCGCCCCGTGGAAGGCGGCGACGATGTCGAGGTCGTTGGGCAGACAGGCCATGACCCGGTCGCCGGGACGCACGCCCAGCGACCACAGCGCGCCCGCCGCGCGGTCGGCCTCGGCGTCCAGCCGCGCGTACGACCAGACACCCGAGGCGGCCTCCACCGCGGGGGCGTCGGGCCGGCGGGCGAGGGCGGCGTCCAGCACCCGGGCGACCGGGCGCGGCGCGGCCGGCGGGGCGGGGGCGTCGGTGCGGCGACTGCTCACCGGCCCTTGATATCACCATCCTTGCAATGTTTCTATCTTTACAAGGATGTCGATCGCCGGGCGGACGGAGATGGTTGATGCCAGGCACAGGCCCGTTGTCCGGGGTGCGGGTCGTCGACCTGACCGCGATGGTCATGGGCCCCTACTGCACCCAGATCATGGCCGACATGGGCGCGGAGGTGGTCAAGGTCGAACCCCCGGGCGGCGACGACACCCGTCAGGTCTCGGTCGGTCCGGAGCCGGGGATGGGCGGTGTCTTCGTCAACGTCAACCGCGGCAAGCGCAGCGTGGTCCTGGACCTGCGCTCCCCGGCGGGCAAGGACGCCCTGCGCCGGCTCGTCGGGCGCTGCGACGTCTTCATCCACTCCATGCGCGCCAGGGCGATCGGCGCCCTCGGGTTCGGCTACGCCGAGGTCGCCGCCGTCAATCCCTCGGTCGTCTACACCAACTGCTACGGCTACGGCCGGCGCGGCCCGGACGCGGACCTCACCGCCTACGACGACACCATCCAGGCGGAGTGCGGACTGGCGTACGCGCAGGGCCTGCTGACCGGGGAGGTGGGCTACGCCGGGACCATCCTGGCGGACAAGGTGACCGGGCTGACCGCGCTGTACGCCACCGTGATGGCGCTGTTCCACCGCGAACGCACCGGTGAGGGGCAGGAGGTCGAGGTCGCCATGTTCGAGGCCATGGCCGCCTTCATGCTGGTGGAGCACGCCAACGGCGCACTGTTCAGCCCTCCGCTCGGAGCCGCGGGGTATCCGCGCGCGGTGACGCCGCGGCGCCGGCCGTACCGGACCAAGGACGGCCATCTGTCCGCGCTGGTCTACAACGACAAGCAGTGGGCCGCGTTCGTCGGCGCGGTGCGCCCGGCCTGGGCCGGTGAGCACTTCGCCACGCTGGAGCGGCGGGCCCGCCGCATCGACACCGTCTACGGCCTGCTGGCCCGGACCTTCCTGGAGCGCACGACCGAGGAGTGGCTCGCCCTGCTGCGGTCCCTGGACATCCCGGCCGCACCGGTCCGCTCGCTGGACGAGCTGTTCGGCCATCCGCACCTCGAAGCCACCGGGTTCTTCGAGACGGTGGACACCCCCGACGGGCCCGTCCGCTTCCCCGGCCAGGCGGCCTGGTTCTCCCGGACCCCGGGGCGGGTCGCCGGGCCCGCGCCGAGGCTGGGCGCCCACACCGGGGAAGTGCTGGCGGCGCTGGATGTGTCCGACGAGCCGAGGGAGGACCGATGACACCGGTCACCGAGTTCCGCGCCGCACGGTCCTGGCTGTTCGCGCCGGGCGACAGCGAGCGGAAGATGACGAAGGCCGCGGCCGGTGAGGCGGACGTCGTGGTCCTGGACCTGGAGGACGCGGTGGCCGAGGCGGGCAAGCCGGCCGCCCGTGCCATGGTGGCCGACTTCCTCTCGTCCCGGCCGCCGCGGGAACGCCGACGGTTGTGGGTGCGGGTCAATCCGCTGGACGGCCCGCACACGCTCGCCGATCTGGCGGCGGTGATGCCCGCGCGGCCCGGCGGGGTCATGCTGCCGAAGTCGCGGGGGCGGGCCGACGCGGAGGTGCTGCACCACTACCTGTCGGCGCTGGAGGCGGCCCACGGCGCGGAGCAGGGGTCGACCGGGGTGATCGTGCTGGTGACCGAGACGGCCGAGGCGATGTTCACCACCGGTGACTACCGGGGCGTGCCCCGGGTGGCCGCCCTGACCTGGGGCGCCGAGGACCTCGCCGACTCGGTGGGGGCGAGCGTGAACCGGACTGCCGACGGGAGCTACGGCTTCACCTACGAACTGGCCCGGAGCCTGTGTCTGCTGGGGGCGGCGGCCGCGTCGGTGGCCGCGATCGACACCATCCAGGGCGACTTCCGCGACCTGGAGGGCTTGCGGGTACGTGCCGAGCGGGTGCGCCGGGACGGGTTCAGCGGCATGCTCGCCATCCACCCCGACCAGGTCGCCGTCATCAACACCGCGTTCACGCCGACGCCCCAGGAGGTGGCGTCGGCCCGGGAGATCGTCGAGCTGTTCGCCGCGCGGCCGGGGGCCGGCACCGTGAGTCTGCGGGGCGCCATGCTGGACCGGCCTCATCTGGCCCGCGCCCAGGCGCTGTTGGCGGCGGCCGAGCGGAGGCCGGGGTGAGTGCCGCCGTGGCGGCGGGCGCCCTGGATCTCGGCCGGCTGCTGCGGCCGGGCGACCGGATCGTCGTGGGCCAGGCGTGCGGTGAACCGACCACCCTGGTGCGGGCGCTCATCGAGCAGGGGCCCGGCATCGGCGGGCTGTCGGTCTTCGTCGCGACGAGCTTCTCCGGTCTGTTCACCCCGGCCGCCACCGACGGCTTCACGCTGACCAGCATGGGGGCGATCGGCGCGCTGCGGGCCGTGGCCAAGGAGCACCGGCTCGGGGTGATCCCCTGTCACGTCGGCCAGGTCGGTCCGCTGATCGAGGCCGGCACCATCGGCTGCGACGTCGCCTTCGTGCAGGTCAGCCCCGCCGACGCGGCGGGCAACCACAGCTTCGGGCTGATCAGCGACCACGTGCGGGCGGCCGTCTCGGCGGCGCGGGTGGTGGTCGCGGAGGTCAACGAGCAGGTTCCCTTCACCCTGGGCGAGTCACTGCCGGCCGGCCGGATCGACCACGCCGTGCACGTCTCGTGCCCGCCGGTGCGGGTGGCGCCGGGGCGGGGCGGCGCCACCGATGAGGCCATCGCCCGCCACGCCGCCGGTTACATCGAGGACGGCGCCGTGCTCCAGGTGGGGGTCGGCGGGGCCGCGGACGCCGTGCTGCGGCTGCTGGGCGACCGCCGGGACCTCGGGGTGCACTCCGGGATGGTGGGGGACGGGATCGTCGACCTGGTCGAGGCGGGGGCGGTCACCAACGCGCGCAAGAGCGTCGACCGCGGGGTGTCGGTCACCGGCGCCCTGATCGGCACCGAGCGGCTGTACGACTTCGCCCACCGCAATCCGGCGCTGCGGATGTGCTCCGCCTCCTACACCCATGACGCGGCCGTGCTGGCGCGGCTGGAGCGGCTGGTGACCCTCAACTCGGCCGTGGAAGTCGATCTCACCGGCCAGGTCAACGCCGAGCAGGGCGGCTCGGCGTATCTGGGCGGCACCGGCGGTCAGGCGGACTTCGTGCGGGCCGGGGCGCGTTCGCCCGGCGGGCACGCGCTGATCGCGCTGCCCGCCACGGCGGCGGGCGGCACCGTCAGCCGGATCACCGCCTCGCTGTCCGGGCCGGTCACCACCGCGCGCAGCGACGTGGACGTGATCGTCACGGAGTTCGGCGCGGCCGAGCTGAAGGGGCGCGGTCTGGCGGAGCGGGCCCGCCGGATGGTCGCCGTCGCGCATCCCCGGTTCCGGGAGGAACTGGAGCGCGCGGCGCACGCCATCGGGCAGCGGGGCTACTGAGCCGGCCGGTCGTCGTCATCGGCCGGCGCGTATCCGGCGATGCCTTTGACCTCCAGGTAGTCGTGGAAGCCGAACTCGCCCCACTCGCGTCCGTTGCCGCTCCTCTTGTAGCCGCCGAAGGGGCAGCCGAAGTCGAAGCCCTCGTTGATGGTCACCCAGCCCGCGCGGATGCGCCGGGCCACGGCCCGGGCCGTGCCGAGGTCCTGGCCCGCGACATGGCCGGCCAGGCCGTACTGCGTGTCGTTGGCGAGCCGGACGGCGTGGTCCAGGTCGTCATACCCGTGCAGGGTCAGCACCGGTCCGAAGATCTCCTCGCGGGCGACGGTCATGTCCTGGGTGACGTCGGCGAAGACGGTGGGCCGGACGTAGTAGCCCCGCTCCAGCCCCTCGGGGCGTCCGGTGCCGCCGGTGACCAGGGTGGCGCCCTCGTCGATGCCCCGCTGGATCATCGCCTGCACCTTCTCGAACTGGGCCGCCGAGGAGACCGGGCCCATCGCGGCCGGCCCGCGCGGGTCCCCGACCGTGATGGCCGCCGCGGCCCGTCCGGCGGCCTCGACGGCCTCCGCCATGCGGGCCGCGGGCACCAGCATGCGGGACGGGGCGCTGCACGTCTGGCCGGAGTTGCCCATCAGGGCGGCGACGCCCTTGCCGACGTTCGCGGCGAAGGCGTCGTCGTCGAGGACGATGTTCGGGCTCTTGCCGCCCAGTTCCTGGGTCACCCGCTTGACGGTGGCGGCGGCGTTGCGGGCGACGTCGGCGCCCGCGCGGACCGATCCGGTGAACGAGACCATGTCGACGTCCTCGTGGCGTGCCAGCGGCACTCCGACACCGGGGCCGTCGCCCTGGACGAGGTTGAAGACTCCGGCGGGCACCCCGGCCGCGTCGAGGATCTCGGCGAAGACCTGCCCGGTGAAGGGAGCCTTCTCGGAGGGTTTGAGCACCGTGGTGCAGCCGGTGGCGAGCGCGGGGAAGACCTTGACGGCGATCTGGTTCAGGGGCCAGTTCCACGGGGTGATCAGGCCGCAGACCCCGATCGGTTCCCTGACCACCAGGGTGGTGCCGCGCCGTTCCTCGAAGGCGAAGTTCCGCAGGATCTCGACGGCGGTGGTCAGATGCCCGAGGCCCAGCTGCACCTGGGCGCCGCCGGCCAGTGCGGCGGGGGCGCCCATCTCCTCGGTGAGGGCGTCGGCGAGGTCGCCGGTCCGCTCGCGGTACTTCTCCGCGATGTCCTGGAGCACGGCGACGCGGTCCTTGACGGCCGTCCCCGACCAGCCGGCGAAGGCCCCGCGCGCCGCGGCCACGGCCCGGTCCACGTCCACCGCCGAGCCGGCCGCCACCTTGCCGCAGACCTGCTCGGTGGCGGGGTTCACGACGTCGATGGTGTGCGGCCCGGCCGGTGCGGTCCACCGGCCGTCCACGTACAGCTCCAGGTACTCGCGCATGTCACTGGGTCCCTTCCGCGTACCAGGTCCGGAACTCGGCGTACTGCGGCATCTCCTCCGAGTTCGCCTTCGGGTCCACCGCCACGTGCACGACGGCCGGCCGGCCGCTGGCGTAGGCGCGTTCGACGGCGGGGGCGATGTCCTTGTCGTGCTCGACGTACTCGCCGTGGCAGCCGAAGCCCTCGGCGACCTTGTCCAGGCGGGTGTCCCGGCTCCAGTGCGCGCCCGTCTCCAGTGATCCCTGGCCGAAGGTGCGTTTGTAGACGCCCACTTCGAGGCCCCAGGCGTGGTCGACGCCGACCACGCAGACCAGCGGGACGCCCAGCCGGACGGCCGTCTCCAACTCGGCGACGTGGAACAGGAAGGAGGAGTCCCCGGTGACCAGCATCACCGGCCGCGAGCGGCCCTCGGCGACCGAGGCGCCGATGGCGTAGGGCAGTCCGGTCCCCAGGTGGCCGAAGTTCTGGTTCCAGATGACGTCGTGCGGTTTGGCCTGGCTGTAGGTCCAGCCGAAGATGGTGGTGGCGCCGCCGTCGCGCACCATGATGCCGTCGGCCGGGAAGGCCCGCGTCGCCTCGACGATCAGCCGCGCGGGGTGCACCGGTGACATGCCGGACGGCGCCGAGCGCGCCGCCTCGGCGAGTTGCTCGGCGTCCCGCGCGATCCAGCGCTCCAGTTCCGGCGTGGGGGTGCGCGGTGACTCCTTGAGCGCGTCCACGAGTTGCGGGACGACCGCGCGCAGGTCGCCCACCAGCGGTATGTCGACCGGCCGGTTCACGCCGATGACGGCGGGGTTCTGCTCGATCAGCAGCCAGGTGCGGTCCGCCTCGCCCGGGGCCCAGTGCCCGCCGCGCCCGTAGTGGACGGGCTCCCCCAGTTCCGTCCCGACGGCCAGGCACAGGTCGGAGCGGACCACCGCGTCGACCGCGGCCGTCGAGAAGCCGTAGGGGAAGGTACGGTCCTCCAGGCCCTCGATGAACGAGGTGCCGCCGGAGGTCTGGATGACGGGGCAGGCCATCAGGTCGGCCAGGGCCCTGACCGACTGCCCGGCGCGGGCGGTGTGCACGCCGTGGCCGACCAGGAGGACCGGCTGCCGGGCGGCGCCGATCGCCCGCACCGCCCCGGCCACGCGGTCCGCCCCGGCGCTCTGGCCGACCAGGCGGTACGCCTCGGGCGGCGCGGCGGGCGGCAGGTCCAGCTCCTCCTGGATCACATGGGCGGGGTACTCGATGTAGACCGGTCCCGGGGTCCCGGACTGGGCCTGGCGCAGACCCTCGCGGAGCACCTCGTCGGTCTGGTCGGCGTACTCCAGGCTGGCGCAGTACTTGACGGAGGGCGCGAACAGCTCGGCCTGCCGGACGAACTGGATGCGGCCGCGGCGCACCCGCTGCTCGGTGACCCGGGCGCGCTGGCCGCCCAGGAACAGCACCGGTGAGCCCTCGACCTTCGCGCACATCATGGCGGGCGCGAGGTTGGCGACGCCGGGGCCGAGCGTGCCCACGCACACGGCGGGCCGGCCGGTCATCCGGGACACCGCCTCCGCCATGAAACCGGCGGACGCCTCGTGGTGCGGGGCGACGACCGTCCAGCCGCGCTCCTCGGCGAGGCGGAACAGGTGGACGAAGTTGGGATCGGGGATGCCGAAGAGGGTCCTGACGCCCTCGGCTTCGAGGAGTTCGACGATGCGCTCGTACACCTTCATGTCCGGTCCGCCTTCATGTCCGGTCCGCCGTCATGTCCGCTCGGCCTTCATGTCCGGTCCGCCTTCGTGACTTTTCGCCCGGGTGGCCCGTTCGGCCATCGCGAAGCTGTTCCTGATGTGGTCGGTGTGGGCCGATGGCACGACCGGCAGGACCCAGGGGGAGCGCAGGTCGCGGATGGCGTCGGCCTGTTCGCCGATCTCCTCGATCGACCATGACGGCCGGTACACGCCCGGTGTCTCGGCGACGTAGGCCCGCGCCACCCGGCCCGCGATGGCGACCAGCATCTCCCCGGTGACCGAGCAGCTCTCGTGTGCGAGCCAGCCCACCGCCGGGGCGGCCAGTTCCGGGCCCATCGGCGGGTAGCTGGAGGTGTCGATGCCGTCGGCCATCCGGGTCACCGCGGCGGGCACCACGACGTTGCAGCGCACCCCGTGCGCGGCGCCCTCCAGGGCGACGACGTTGGACAGCCCGATCACCCCGGCCTTGGCCATGGCGTAGCCCGCGACACCGTGGTTGCCGTAGAGGCCGCCGATCGAGGAGGTCAGCACCACCCGGCCGTAGCCCGCCTCGCACATCAGCGGAAAGGCCGGCCGTACCACGTGGAAGGCGCCGCGCAGATGGACGTCGAGGACGGCGTCGAGGTCGGCGTACGTCATCTCCGTCAGCGGCGCCGCGCGGACGATGCCGGCGTTGTGGACGAGGATGTCGATCCGGCCCCAGTGGCCGAGGGCGGTGTCGATGATCGCGCGACCGCCCTCGGCGGTGGCCACCGACTCTGTGCAGGCCACCGCCCGGCCGCCGGCCGCCGTGATCTCCTCGGCCACCCGGTGGGCGGGGCCGGTGTCGGTGCCCTCCCCGCGCAGGCTGCCGCCCGGGTCGTCGACGACGACCCGGGCCCCCCGGGCGGCGAGCAGCAGCGCGTAGGCGCGGCCCAGGCCCCGGCCGGCGCCGGTGACGACGGCCACCCGGCCGTCGAAGCGCAGCTCGGGCCCGTCGGGTTCAGCCATCGAGGACCAGCCCTTCCATCCGTCCCGATCCGCGCCAGGCGCGCAGCAGGTCCTCCATCGCGTAGAAGCCGGGCCAGTAGGGCTCGCCCAGGTGGGAGCGGATCGTGCGTTCGCCCTCGTTGTTGTAGTAGCCGGGGGTGCACTCCCGTTGGAAGGCGGTGTTGTCGACGGCCGTCTCCCGTACCGTCGCGCACCACTGGTCCTGGGCCTGCTCGGTGGGTTCCACGGTGCGGGCGCCGCGTGTCAGTGTCTCGTCGACGACGTAGGCGATGTGCTCGGCCTGCTGCTCGAACATGGCGGTCGTGGAGGCGGTCACACCGCCTTGCAGGAAGCCGGTGAAGAACAGGTTGGGGAAGCCGTGGGTCATCATGCCGTGCAGGGTGCGGTAGCCGTCGGCCCAGTGGTCGTAGAGGGAGCGGCCGCCGCGACCCTGGTAGGGCTGGATGCCGAGCCGGCGGTCGAGGTCGGTGGTGATCTCGAAGCCGCTGGCGAAGATGACGCAGTCGACGGGGTGTTCGGTGCCGTGGGCGAGGATGCCCCGTGCGGTGATCCGCTCGACGCCTCTGGTGCCACAGACGTCGACGAGGGTGACGTTCGGGCGGTTGAAGGCGGGCAGGTAGGCGTCGTTGAAGCAGGGCCGTTTGCACAGGAAGCGGTAGTAGGGCTTGAGTGCCTCGGCGGTGGCGGGGTCCTCGACCAGGGCGTCGACCCGGTCGCGCAGCCGCTGCATGGCGCGGTGGTCCTGGATCTCCCGCAGTTCGGCGAATGTGGCCGGGTCGGCCAGCGCGGCCCAGCCGTCGGTGGCGTCCAGGTGGGCGGCCAGGTTGCGGCTGACTTCGGTCCAGCCGTCGCAGACGAGGTCCGGCTGGCCCGGGGCGAACGCCTCGAAGGCGGCGGTGTGGAAGTTGCGCCGCCGCTCCCGCTGCCAGCCCGGCCGCAGCGTCGCCGCCCACTCGGGATCGGTGGGCACGTCGCCGCGTTCGTCGATGTACGACGGGGTGCGCTGGAAGACGTACAGGTGCTGGGCGTGGCGGGCCAGGTGCGGGACGACCTGGATGCCGCTGGCGCCGGTGCCGATGACGGCGACCCGTTTGTCGGCGAGTCCGGTCAGGCCGCCGCTCATGTCGCCGCCGGTGTAGGCGTAGTCCCAGCGGGCGGTGTGGAAGGTGTGGCCCTCGAAATCCGTGATACCGGGGATGCCGGGGAGTTTGGGGCGGTTGAAGGGCCCTTGGCACATGACGACGAAGCGGGCGCGCAGGTCGTCGTCCCGGTCGGTGCCCACCCGCCAGCGGTGGAGGGACTCGTCCCAGCGCAGGGAGCGGACCAGGGTGCTGAAGAGGGCGTCCGCGTAGAGCCCGTAGTGCTTGCCGATGCGCCGGCAGTGCTCGAAGACCTCGTCGCCGAGGGCGTACTTCTGCTTGGGCAGGTAGCCGGTCTCCTCCAGCAGGGGGAGGTAGCAGTAGGAGTCCGTGTCGCACTGGATGCCCGGGTAGCGGTTCCAGTACCAGGCGCCGCCGAAGTCACCTCCCAGTTCGACGATCCGTACGTCGGTGACGCCGGCCTGCCGCAGCCGGGCCGCGGTGATCAGTCCGGCGAAGCCGCCGCCGAGGACCACCACGTCGACGTCGTCCACCAGCGGCGGGCGGGGGACTGCGGGCGTGTACGGGTCGGTGGTGTGGAAGTCCTCGAACTCGCCTTCGGCTACGACGTACTGCCGCTGCCCGTCGGGGCGCAGCCGCTTGTCGCGCTCGGCCCGGTAGCGAGCCCGGACGGCGGCGGGGTCGATCGCGGGGGTGCGGGTGGGTGCGCAGTGCTCCATGCGAGGTCCTCGCGGCTCGTGGGACGGTCCGGGGTCAGGTCAGCTCGCGCGGGGCGCCGGTGCCCATGTACCGGGCGAGGTTGTGGTGCAGGTTCGCCACGCTGCGCTCCCGGTACGGGTTGGGCTTGGGGCCGGTGAACCCGCGTGACTTCATGCCCTGCTGGACGGCGGCCATGTTGGTGAAGTCCTGCGGCAGGACGGTGCGCCAGTCCGGGTCGTCGGCGGGGGTGTACACCCACTCGGTGGCCGGTTCCTCACCCGGCGGGTACAGCTCGTACACGGCGACCTCGAAGACGCACTTGTCGGGGTCGTAGCCGTAGGGCCGGGCGGCGTAGCACAGCATGTTGTTCAGTGCGTGCCCGATCTGGAAGTTGGGGAAGATCTGCCAGGCGGTGCCGCTCCGGGCGACGTGCGCGGGGTCGACGGTGGGCCACACCACGCCGCGTTCGGCGTCCGCGCGGCGGGCGGTCTCCAGCCAGTGTTTGAGCACCTCGGCGGCGGTCGCGTCCTCGGGGACCTCCTCGACCAGCCGGTTGGCCGCGTCGACCAGGGTGCGGGTGGTGTTGGTGTTGGCGTTGGCCCAGGTGAAGTTCTGCAGTTCGGCCGTCGACTCGCGGGGGTCGGTGCCGCCGCCGACGCGCAGTTTGGCCTGGTTCTCGTCCAGGCCCTTGGGGGCGTCGTAGCCGATGTTGCTGTGCTTGCCCTGCGCCCTGGACCAGCCGAGGAAGCTGCCGTACCGGGTGAACTCCGGGTGGGTGTAGGGGACGTGGTAGGTCTCCATGAACGCTTCCAGGGCGGTCTTCCAGTTGCAGTCGAAGACCAGCCAGCGGCGCCAGCGGTAGCGCATGTTCTCCAGCTGGAAGGGGTCGAGCAGGCCGGCCGCGGGTTCCAGGTAGTCCCGCAGCGGCTCGCACTCCGGGTCGAGGTTGATCCAGATCCAGCCGCCCCAGGTGTCGGTCCTGACCTCGCTCAGCCCGGCGGCGTCGGCGGTCAGCCCGCAGGGCCAGTCCTCCCGCTCGGGCACCTGGGTGCACTGGCCCTCCAGGTTGTACCGCCAGCCGTGGAAGCCGCAGACGAACTGCCGGGCGCGGCCCCGGGCGTCCCGTTTGCCGGGCGGGGTGTCGAGCAGGCGCCGGCCGCGGTGCGAGCAGACGTTGTGGTAGGCGCGGATGGTGTCCGGCGCGGTGCGCACCACGATGACCGAGTCGTCGAGGATGTCGTAGGTGAGGTGGTCGCCGGTGGAGGCGAGTTCCTCGACCCGGCCGACCTGCTGCCACACCTTGCCCCACAGCCGGTCCCGTTCGGCGCGCGCGTACTCCTCGGATATGTACGCCTCCACGCCGATCGTGAGCGGCCGGGACAGTGGCTCGGCGGTCGCGGTGTCCGTGGTGCTCTGCTCGTCCGGGTGGTGGGTGGTGTCGCTCATGACGGTCTCCAACTCGCCTCGGCCAGGGGCCGGCTGCGGATGTCCGGTGCGGTGGTCAGCGGGTGATGGCGGCGCGGAAGGTGTCGTCCTTGAGGAAGAGGGAGGTGTTGTCGGCGTCCAGGTGGGACCACTTGAGGTTGAGGCCGCCGTCCACCAGGAGGGTCTGTCCGGTGATGTAGGCGGAAAGGTCGGACAGCAGGAAGAGGATGGGTCCGGCCTGTTCCTCGGGCCGGCCGCGTCGTCCCATGGCGATGGCCCGGCGGTCGCGTTCGGGGTCGTCGTCGACGTAGGTGCCGGAGGCCGGGGTCTCGGTGACGCCGGGTGCGACGGCGTTGACCCGGATGCCGTGCGCGGCCAGTTCCACGGCCATCGTGCGGGTCGCCGCCACCAGGGCGGCCTTGGCGGTGCCGTAGGCGATGTGCAGCGGCGCCGTGTTGAGTCCGCTGATCGAGGAGAGCGAGACGATCGAGCCGGGCCGGCCCTGGGCCTTCAGTTCGGCGGCGACGGCCTGGCTCATGAAGAACATCGTCTCCAGGTTCTGGGTGAACAGGGCCCGCCACTGGGTGCGGGTCACCCGGGTCGCCGGCATCCAGGTGTCGGGTGCGGCGCCACCCGCCACGTTGACCAGTCCGTGCAGGTCGCCGCCGGCCCGGACGGCGCGTTCCAGTACGGTCGCGATGCCGTCCTCGGTGGCGGCGTCGGCGGCGACCGGCACGACCGGCAGTCCTTGCGCCGCCAGCGGCTCGATGTGCTGGGCGAGGTTCTCCGGTGACCGGCTGACCGCGATCACGGTGGCTCCGGTGCGGGCGACCATGCGGGTCACCGCGGTGCCGATGCCGCCGCCGCCCGCGCCGGAGACGATGACGACACGGCCGTCCAGGTCGATCGGGTTGTGCCGGGTCATGGCCGGTTCCTCCCTTCCCGGCGCGGTCCGTCCCGGCGGGGTCCGTCCCGGCGCAGTGCCAGAACGCTGCCCTCGGCGTCGGCGGAGAGATAGAGCGTGCCGTCCGGTCCCGCGGCGATGCCCGCGAAGGGGCCCTGGGGACCGGAGAAGGGCGGCAGTCCCTTCAGCGGCTTGGGCGTCACTCCCGGCGGGGCACCCACCGGCAGGTCGTGGGCGAGGGTGTGCCGGGCCTTCGTCTCCAGGTCCACCCCGATCAGCGCCCTGGCCCCGGCGTCGACCACGTGCAGCCGTCCGTCGCGCACCAGGACGCCCTGCGGCTCGTCCAGTGCGTCGGCCACCGTGTCGACGCCCGAGCCGGTGACCCGCACGATCCGTCCGGCGCCGGACTCGGAGACGTAGCAGGTGCCGTCCGGGCCCAGCGCCACGCCGAGCGGCCGGTCCAGGCCGCCGGCCAGGACCTCGACCCGGCCGGAGGAGACCGACACCACCCGCCCGGCGCCGCGTTCCGCGGCGATCACGGCACCGCCCGGTGCGACCAGTACGCCGTAGAGCTGGTCGAACCCGTCGGCCAGCACCTCGCTCTCCTGGGCGGCGGGCCGGTACCGGGCGATCTCGCCGTTGGCGGTGGTGACGACGTACGCGCCGCCGCCGGCGCTCGTCACCCCGCGCACGAAGCCCGGGTAGCCGGGGCTGAAGAGCATGCCCAGCGTCCGGGGCGGTCCGGTGGGCGCAAGGGCGTAGAGGTACGTCCCGTCGGCGACGCAGAGGGTGCCGTCGTCGGCGACGGTGAGGTCCAGCGGCCAGTTCAGGCCGCCCGGCAGCGTCGTCCGGGTCCGTCCGGCGTCGAGTATCTCCGTGATCTGTCCCGAGAAGTGCGAGACGAACAGCCGGTCGCCCACGAAGGTCAGGTTGTCCAGCCCGGGGGCGAGGGCGGCCAGCACCGTGCGCTCGCCGGTGCGCGGGTCGATGCGCAGCACCTCACCGCTGGCCGCCTGGGTGGAGACGATGAAGCCCTCGGGGTCGAACTTCACCGCGTCGGGCACCGCCAGGTCGCCCACCACCCGCTCGGGTTCGCCGCCGTCCGGGTCGACGCGCCAGATGTCGC
Source organism: Streptomyces sp. JW3 (assembly GCF_052216785.1). Taxonomy (NCBI): domain Bacteria; kingdom Bacillati; phylum Actinomycetota; class Actinomycetes; order Kitasatosporales; family Streptomycetaceae; genus Streptomyces; species Streptomyces sp. JW3. Next base: position 18,211 of record NZ_JBQOUX010000075.1, read on the forward strand.
CCGTTCCCATCACCGGGTAGTACAGCAGGCCGTCGGGGCCGAACTCCATGGCATTGAGCATCGCGGCGCCGTCGAGCAGCACCCGGGGGGCGCCGCCGCCGGGGTCGAGTTCCAGCAGGCGGCCGCCGACCCGGGACTCGCCGACGAACAGCCGGCCCCGGTGCACGGTGATGCCGTTGGCGCAGGGGATGTCGTCGCGCAGCACCCGGGTGCGGCCGTCGGGGCCGCGCGCGCTGACCCGGCCGTCCATGACCTCGGTGGCGTAGAGGGTGCCCCGGTCGTCGAAGGCGACGTCGTCGGGGGCGACGATCTCGCCGCCCATGGGGCTGACGGTCTCCAGGTCTCCCGTCGCCACGTCGAGCGCGCTGATCCGGCTGCCGGTCACCTGCGCCACGTAGACCCGGCCGTCCGGACCGGTGCGCAGCCCGTTGGCGCCGTAGAGCCGGCTCGGCGGGGTGAGCCGTGCCATGCTCCATCCCTCGGCGAGACCGAGGGAAGTCGTGCCGGTACAGCGTGCCTCTTGCGAAGACATCGTCCGGACCCCCGAAATATCGAATATCTCGTCCTGGAAACGCGATAAGCGCATATGCACTGAGTGAGAATGTTGCTCTCATCAGGAATGTAGTCGGCGCCGACGCCGGGGACAATGCGCCGTTATGGAAAATCACCGCCGTTTCCGTCTCCGTAGAGGCCGGACAGCCCTTGGCGCCCGGTCAGGGCGGCGAGGCGGTCCTGCGTGGCGGACCGGCCCAGCGGCAGCCGGCGCACCGGCCGGCTGTAGCGCGACAGCCAGGACAGCGCCGCCTCGTCGCAGAACCCGAAGGCGCCGTGCAGTTGGTGGGCGACCCGGAAGACGGTGCGGGCCGCCTCCAGTGCCGCCAGCCGCAGCGCGAGCGCGTCGGCGAGCGCGTCGGCGGGGGTCGCCGACAGGCTCCACAGGGCGTGTTTGGCGAGCATCTCCAGGCCGGCGCGCTCCACCTCGGCGTCGGCGAGCTGGAAGCGCACGCCCTGGAAGGCGGAGAGCGGGCGGTCGAACTGGGTGCGGACGCCGACGTGCGCGCGGGTGAGGTCCAGTGCCCGGTCCAGCATGCCGAGCAGCGTCCACACCGGCAGGACCAGTCCGAGGGCGGCGTCCGCCGCCCCGGCGCCGTCGATCCGGGTCAGGGCGAGGCCGGTGACGAAGGCGGACTCACGGGCCGCGGTGCCGTCCGGGACCGCGACGGCGCGGCTGCGCGTGCCGTCCAGCGACACGGCCACCCAGCGCAGGTCGAGCCCGGCGACCGGGGCGGCCGGGGCGGTGTCCGCCACCACCAGCAGTCCGTCGGCGTCGAGTGCGGCGGGCCGGGCCAGCCGCTCGGCGACCGGGTAGGGCGCGGCCCAGTGGCCGGCCGCCCGGCACAGCGCGGCCGCCGCCTGGAGCTCGTCCGCCGCGCCCCGGACGTCCAGTTCCCAGGCGCCGAGTTCGGCCAGCACCGGGGCGACCAGCTTCTCGCGGCGCGCGGGCTCCCCTTCGGCCTGCTGGACGAGGGTGTCGGCGCCGGCCGCCGCCAGGGCGCGCACCGCCTGCCGGCCGTACTCGGCCGCCTCGGGGACCAGTTCGGTGTTCACGCGTCCGCCAGCAGGGTGCGGGCCAGCAGGACGCGCTGCATCTCGGTGCTCCCGGAGGCGATCGTGGCGGCCTGCGCGTAGCGCCAGTGGTCGTCCACCGCGCGCCGGAACCGTCGGCCGTCCGCGCCGGTGCCCGTCAGGTGCGCGGCGAGTTCCACGAGCACCTCGGCGCTGTCCTGGTCGAGGGCGGTGACGGCGATCCGGTAGGCGGCCGTGTCGGCCGGGCGCACCGCGCCCCGGTCCTGGAGCGAGAGCACCCGGTAGGCGAGCAGCCGGGCCCGCCGGCAGTGCACCAGCATCCGCGCCCACCGGCCCCGCAGCTCCGGCGGCACGGTGTCCCACGCGTCCCCGAGCACTTCGGGGGCGGCCTTCAGAAGGCGTTCGCAGCGGGCGTACCGGGCCATGCCGACCCGTTCGAAGGCGAGTACCTCGCGCACCACGCGCCACCCGTCGTCCACGGTGCCGAGCACCTCGGCGGCGTCCACCCGGACGTCGTCGAGGAAGAGTTCGTTGAGGTGGTGCGGTCCGAGCATGCTGCGGATGGGCCGGACCTCGACGCCCGCCCGGTCCATCGGCACCAGGAAGATGGTGAGCCCGTCCTGCTTGCGCCGTCCCGCGCAGGTGCGCACCAGCAGGAAGCACCACTGGGCCATGGTGGCGTAGGAGGTCCAGATCTTCTGGCCGCGCACCCGCCAGCCGTCCCCGTCCCGCCGCGCCGTGGTCCGCAGGGAGGCCAGGTCGGACCCGGCGTCCGGCTCGCTGAAACCCTGGCACCAGATCACCTCGCCGCGGGCGATGGGCGGCAGGTGGCGGCGGTGCTGTTCGGCGGTGCCGTGCCGCATGACGGTGGGCCCCACCCAGTTGACGCCCATGTACTGCGCGCCCCGGGGCTCGTGGTGGGCCCACATCTCCTCACGGACGACCGTCTGCTCCCACACGGAGGCGCCGCGCCCGCCGAACTCCTCGGGCCAGGCCGGGCAGAGCAGCCCCTGGCCGGCCAGGACCCGGCAGAAACGCTGGGTGACCTCCAGGTCGGCGGGGTCCTCGGTGAACGCCCCGAGGAAGTCGGGCGGGACGTGGGCGCGCACCAGCTCGCGCAGGTGGGACCGCAGGGCGGTGGCGGTGTCCTCCATGCGGAAGTCCATGGCGCCAAGGAAGTCCATGGCGCCACGGTAGAGCAATCCTTGTAAGGATTACTAGTCTTGCGGTTCGACTCTCCCGTCCGGTCCCCGGGTGAAGCGCGGGGCGGGCGCCGCCTGGAGGACGCCGTCGCGGCGCAGATACGTCCCCCGGGCGGCCAGGTGCGGATGGACGGCCGCCTCCTCGAAGTCGAGCACCGGCGTCACACAGGCGTCGGTGCCGGCGAACCGCGCCGCCCACGCGTCCCTGTCCCGGGTCGCGAAGACCTCGGTGAAGCGGCGCCGCAGCCGGGGCCACCCGGCCCGGTCCGACTGGTCGGGCAGCGGCTCCGCGTCCAGCCCGAGCCCGCGCAGCAGCGCGGCGTAGAACGGTGGTTCCAGGGCACCAACGGCGACGAAGCGGCCGTCGGCGCAGGCGTACGTGTCGTAGAACGGCGCCCCGCCGTCGAGCAGGTTGGCGCCGCGCCGGCCGGTCCACTCGGCGCTGCCGCGCAGCCCGAGCACGAACTGGCTCAGCAGCGCCGCGCCGTCGACCATGGCGGCGTCCACCACCTGGCCGCGCCCCGACCGCTGCCGCTCCCAGAGCGCGGCGAGGACGCCGACGACCAGCAGCATCGAGCCCGCGCCGTAGTCCGCCACGAGGTTCAGCGGCGGCGCGGGGGGCTGTCCGGGGCGCCCCATCGCGTGCAGGGCCCCGGACAGGGCGAGGTAGTTGATGTCGTGTCCGGCCTCGGCCGCCAGCGGGCCGCGCTGCCCCCAGCCGGTGATCCGGCCGTACACGAGTCGCGGGTTCACGTCCCGCAGCTCTTCGGGGCCGGCCCCGAGGCGTTCGGCCACACCGGGCCGCAACCCCTCGACCAGCACGTCCGCCTCGCGCACCAGCGCGGACAGCCCGTCGCGTCCTTCCTCGGTGCGCAGGTCGAGGACCACGGCACGCCGGCGTCCGCGCAGGGTGGGGTCCGCCGCTCCCCCGCCCAGCGCCAGCCCCCGGCGATCCGACGGCCGGTCCACCCGTACCACCTCCGCGCCCAGGTCGGCGAGGATCATCGCCGCGTGCGGCACCGGGCCCAGACCCGCCAGTTCCACGACACGCAGTGCGGACAACGGCCCACCCATCATTCATCCCCTGCCCTTGGGTTGACGTCCCCCACCCCCTATGGAAGCATCATCTCATTCTTGAGAATCCCATTCTCACACGTTTACCGCTGATGCTCAGAAGGTGATCTGCTCATGTTCTCAGCCCTACTGATCGAGAAAGGCGAATCCGGTTCGACCGCCACCTCTTTGAAGAAACTCGAAGAGTCGGATCTACCGGACGGGAATGTCCGTGTCGACGTGGAGTATTCGACTCTCAATTACAAGGACGCGCTCGCCGTCACCGGGCGGTCCCCGGTGGTCCGCACCTTCCCGATGGTTCCCGGGATCGACCTGGCGGGTGTGGTCACCGACAGCTCCCACCCGGCCTGGCAGCCGGGGGACCGTGTCGTCCTCAACGGCTGGGGAGCGGGCGAGGGCCACTGGGGAGGCCTGGCCCAGCGGGCGCGGCTCGACGGCGACTGGCTCGTCCCGCTCCCCACCGCCTTCACCCCGTGGCAGGCCATGGCCATCGGCACCGCCGGCTACACGGCGGGGCTGTGCGTGGACGCCCTGCTGGCCGCCGGGGTGTCCCCGGACCGGGGGCCGGTCCTGGTGACGGGAGCGACGGGCGGGGTCGGCAGCGTCGCGGTCACGCTCCTGGCGCGGGCCGGCTTCGAGGTGACCGCCGCGTCCGGGAAGGCCGCGGAGACCGAGTATCTGCGCCGGCTCGGCGCGGCGGAGGTGCTGGACCGGGCCGGGCTCGCCGAAGCCGGACGGCCGCTCCAGCGCGAGCGGTGGGCGGGCGTGGTCGACGCGGTCGGCAGCCACACCCTGGCCAACGCCTGCGCCCAGACCCGTTACGGCGGCACCGTCGTCGCCTGCGGTCTGGCGCAGGGCATGGACTTCCCCTCGTCCGTCGCCCCGTTCATCCTGCGCGGTGTCGCGCTGCTCGGCATCGACAGTGTGATGGCGCCCATGGCCTCGCGCAGGGCCGCCTGGGGACGCCTCGCCCGCGACCTGGATCCGGCGGTGGTCGACATGATCGCCGAGGAGATCGCCCTCGGGGACACGGCCGACGCGGCGCAGCGGCTGCTGGCGGGCGCGGTGCGCGGTCGCCTCGTCGTCGACGTCAACCAGTGACCGACCCGCGCCGCCCGGCGATCCGTTCCGACCAGCCACGTCAACCGACACCCGGGAGCAGCCGTGAGTGAGAAGTCCGGCGCGGCACGGGCCGCGCACCTCGATCTCTCCGACGTCGAACACCGCGTGGGCGGGCTGGTCGGCGGCGGACAGCTGTGGGAGCCGTGCGCCGCCTCCGACATCCGCCGCTGGGTGATGGCCATGGACTATCCCAACCCGCTCCACTGGGACCAGGAGTTCGCCCGCGACTCCCGGTTCGGCGGCCTGGTGGCACCGCAGTCCATGGCGGTGGCCCTCGACTACGGGCACGGCGTGCAGCCCGCCTGTGTGGGGCGCGTCCCCGGCAGCCACCTGATCTTCGGAGGCGAGGAGTGGTGGTTCTACGGCTGTCCGGTCCGCCCCGGGGACACCCTGTTCCAGGAGCGGCGCTTCCACGACTACACGGTGGCGGAGACCAGGTTCGCCGGACCCACCATGTTCTCGCGCGGTGACACCACCCACACCAACCAGCACGGCGTGCTGGTGGCACGCGAACGGGCGACCGCGATCCGCTACCTCGCCGCCGAGGCGGAGCAGCGCGGCCTGTACGAGAGCCGGCTCGGTCCCGTACGGCACTGGACGGAGACGGAACTCGCCGGGATCGACAAGCTCCGTCACTCCTGGATCCTGTCGAACCGGACGGGCGAGTCACCGCGCTTCGGGGACGTCGGTGTCGGGGACACGCTGCCGCGCCGCGTCCTCGGCCCGCACAGCATCGCGAGTTTCACCACCGAGTACCGTGCCTTCCTGTTCAACATCTGGGGCACCTTCCACTGGGTCGCGCCCCCCGGTGTCGAGGACCCGTGGATCAACCAGGACCCGGGCTGGATCCAGGGTTTCTCCTTCGACGAGGAGGGCGCGCGGATCGATCCGCGGCTGCGCGACGGCCTGTACGTGGGCCCCTCCCGCGGTCATGTCGACGCCGACCGGGCGGGCCGGGTCGGCATGGCCCGCGCCTACGGATACGGCGCGACGATGGGCGCCTGGTGCACCGACTACCTCGCCCACTGGGCGGGCCACGACGGCATGGTGCGGCACACCAAGGCCGACTTCCGCCTGCCGGCCTTCGAGGGCGATGTGACGTACTTCGACGCCGAGGTGACCGGCAAGCAGCCGGACTCCTCCTGGGGCGTGCCGCTGGTGGAGGTACGGCTGCGGCTCACCAACCAGGACGGCGGTGTGCTCGTGGAGTGCACGGCGGAGGTCGAACTGCCGCTGTAGGTGCCGACAACCCCGTGAGAGAAGGACGGTGAGCCGTGGACGCCGAGGACGACGTTGGCTCCGTGCGACCCCCCTCCATCGTGTCGGGCCCACCGCTCGACGCCGAGCCGGGGCTCGGTGCGCTCACCCTGCCCGGCTTCCTGCGCGAGGTGACACAGGCGTACGCCGACCGCGAGGCGCTCGTGCTGGACCCCGACCCAGACCAGGACCCGGACGCGGACCGCACGCGCTGGACGTACGCCGAGCTGTGGGAGCGGTCGGTGGAGGTGGCCCGGTCCCTGCGGGCCCTGGGCGTGGGACGGGACAGCCGGGTGGGCGTGCTGATGACCAACCGGCCCGAGTGGCTCGCGGCGGTCTTCGGCACCTCGCTGGCCGGCGGTGTCGCGGTCGCGCTCAGCACGTTCTCGACGCCGGCGGAACTCGACCACCTGCTGCGGGTCTCCGGGGTCGGGGTACTGCTGTTCGAACGGCGGCCGGCACACCAGGACTTCACGGAGACCGTCATCGGTCTGGTGCCCGAGGCGGGCCGGGCCGCGCCGGGCCCGTTGTGTTCGGCGCGCTACCCCTTCCTGCGCCATTTGGCGGCCGTCGGTGCCGCCGCGCCCGGGACGGCGGTCGAGACCTGGGACGCCTTCCTGGCGCGGGGCCGCTCGCAACCGCGAGAGCTGATCGAGGCGGCCGCCGCCGCGGTGCTCCCCGGTGACACCGCCGTGCTGTTCTTCTCCTCCGGCTCCACGAGCCGGCCCAAAGGCATCCTGAGCGCGCACCGCGCCGTCGCCGTGCAACTGTGGCGCTTCCGGCGCATGTACGGGTTCGGCCCCGAGGACGACATCCGGTGCTGGACGGCCAACGGCTTCTTCTGGTCGGGGAACTTCGCCATGGCGCTCGGCACGACCCTGGCCAGCGGCGGCTGCCTGGTGCTGCGGCGGAGCTTCGACGCCGCCGGGACACTGGAGCTGCTCCAGCGGGAACGGGTCAACTTCCCGGTCGCGTGGCCGCACCAGTGGGCGCGGCTGGCGGAGGCGCCCGGCTGGGACCGGGCGGACCTCTCCGGCCTGCGCTTCGTGGACTTCGACACCCCGCTGGCCCGTCACCCCACGGTGACCGCCGAGTGGCACGAGCCGGGGCATGCCTACGGCAACACGGAGACCTTCACCCTGACGGCGTGTTATCCGGTCGGCACACCGCCCGAGGCGCACGCCGGCAGCAGTGGCGAGGCGCTGCCCGGCGTCACTGTCAAAATCGTCGACCCGCGCACCGGCACGGTGGTCCCGCGTGGCGAACGCGGGGAGATCTGTGTCAAGGGGCCCACCCTCATGCTGGGTTACCTCGGTGCACCGCTGGACGAGACGCTCGACGCCGAGGGCTTCTTCCGCACCGGCGACGGCGGGTATCTGGATCCGGCGGGCCGGCTCTTCTGGGAGGGCCGGCTCACGGACCTGATCAAGACGGGCGGCGCCAACGTCTCGCCGCAGGAGGTGGACGAGGCGCTGGCCGCCTGTCCCGGGGTCAAGGTGGCGTACACCGTGGGCGTGCCGCACGACACCCGCGGTGAGGTCGTCGTGGCCTGCGTGGTGCCGCACGAGGGCGCGCGCCTCGACGGTGCCGCGATCCGCTCGTTCCTGGGCGAGCGGCTGGCCCGGTACAAGGTCCCCCGGCACGTGCTGTTCTTCCGCGACGAGGACCTCGCGCTCACCGGCAGCGCGAAGATCAAGACCAGCGAACTGCGCGAACTGGCCGCCCGGCGGCTGCGGACGCAGCGGCAGCCAGCGTCATGACCGGCGCCGGGCCGGGCCCCGGGCCGGCCGCCGGGGCGGCGTCGCGGGCACCACCGGTCACCGCGGCACCGGTGCGCGGGCAGCGGGCCCCGGCACCGCACTCCGCTCACCGGCCGCGCCGCCGGACGCCCTCACCTGACTCACCTGACTCACCCGAGTCACCAAAGTACCGAAGTCACCGGAATCACCGGAATCACCGGAATCACCGGAATCACCGGAATCACCGAGATCACCGAGATCACCGAGTGTCCGGTACACCCGAACCCCCCACCCGCTCCAGCGGCCGGTCCGCGTCCCCGCGCGGGTCACGGCCGCTCCCCCCGACTGGAGTCACATGTCCGACGACCGCTTGTCCCCACCCCCCGCATTACCCGCCGTCTCCCCCTCGGCCGTCTCCTCCCCCACGTCCTCCCGTGCCGCGTACCCGATGAGCCGCCGGCAGGTGCTGGGGGCGGGCGCGCTCGCCGCGGCGGTGCTCGGCGCGAGTGTGACCGGCGCCGGCCAGGCGTCCGCCACGACGCGGACGGCCGCGCGCCGCTCGGCGGCGGTCACCGAGCGCCGCGCCCGGGCCGTGGTCGTCGGTACCGGGTTCGGCGGTGGCGTGACCGCGCTGCGGCTGGCCCGGGCCGGGGTGTCCACCCTGGTCCTGGAGCGCGGCCGGCGCTGGCGCACCGGCCCCAACGCCACCACGTTCTGCCGCTTCGCCACCATGGACAACCGCTCCGCCTGGCTGACCGACCACCCCGTCGTCGGCGGCGGCACCCAGACCTGGACGCCGTACACCGGTGTGCTGGAGGCCGTCGAGGGCAACGGCATGACCGCCATGTGCGGGGCGGCGGTCGGCGGTGGCTCGATCATGTACCACGGGATGACGCTGCAACCGACCCACGCCGACTTCGCCAGATCCATGCCGGTGGCGGCGGATCTCTACAGCGAGCTGAACCTGTGGGCCTACCCCACCGTCGCCCGGATGCTGGGCGTCTCCACCATCCCCTACGACATCCTGGCCAGCAGTCCGTACAAGAGCTCCCGCCTGTTCCAGGACGTCGCCCCCGAGGCGGGTCTGACGCCGTTCAAGGTGCCGCTGCCCGTCGACTGGAGCTATGTCCGGGGCGAGCTGGCCGGCCGGTACGAGCCGACGTACACCACCAGTGACATCGCCTTCGGTGTCAACAACGGCGGCAAGCAGTCGATCGACGTCACCTACCTCGCGCAGGCGGAGGCCACCGGGCTGGTCGAGGTGGCGCCGCTGCACGTCGTCCGCGACCTCGCACTGGACTCCGCCGGGCGCTGGGTGCTGACCGTCGACCGCATCGACACCGGCGGCGCCGTGCAGGAGCAGATCCGCGTCACGGCCGACGCCGTGTTCCTCAACGCGGGATCGCCGGGCACCACCCGGCTGCTGGTCAAGTCACGCGCCAAGGACCTGGTCCCCGACCTGCCCGACGCCATCGGCACCCAGTGGGGCAACAACGGCGACCGGATCTGGGCCTGGATCAACCCCTCCGGCGACGCCGGGACCCAGCAGGGCGGCCCCGCCTGCGTCGGAGGCGCCGACCCGGACAGCCCCATACCGCTCAACATCGTCCACGCCGGATCGCCCGCGCAGAGCCCCGGGGTGACCGCGCTGACGGTGGTCGGGTTCGGCGTGGTGGACGGCGCGGGCACCTGGACCTACGACGCCGGCCGGGACGACGCCGTGCTCACCTGGCCCGACGACGCGGACGCCGAGTTGCAGGCGCTGATCACGGCGCGCATGCGGGCCCTCACCGCGGCGGGCGGCGGCATGATGCTCGACACCAACGCGGGCGCGCCGTCCACCTGGCACTCCCTCGGCGGTGTCCCGATGGGCGACGCCGTCGACCTCACCGGCCGCGTGCTGGGCCACAAGGGGCTGTACGTGCTCGACGGCGCCCGCATCCCCGGCTCCACCGGCGCCTGCAATCCCTCGATGACCATCGCCGCGCTCGCCGAGCACAGCATGGCGACCATCGTCCGCCAGGACGTCGGCCGCGTCTTCTGACGGTGACCGGCACCGTCGTCGTGGCGGACGGCCCGGTGAGACGCCGCTCCTGCCCTCGGTGACGCTGGTCGTCACCGCGTACAGGTCCGCCGGTCGAGTGCGACGACGCCGAGGCGGAAGCGGTGGCGGTGGTGGCTGGGAAGACAACGGGACGCATCGGGAACAACTGATTCGAGTGTGACGCATTGTCCCAATTTCAAGTCAAGGACGCATTAGTGCGCAGTCTGCTCACACAGAGTGTGATCGCCGGGTGACCGAAACACCGGAAATGACGACGACCAGGGACATCGCACGGGCCGCCGTGCGGAACAGGCTCGCGCGGGTGGCCGTGGAACTGTTCCGCCGCGAGGGTTTCGACAAGGTCACCGGCGGCGAGGTGGCCGCGGCGGCCGGCGTGTCCCGCAGTACCTTCCTGCGCTATTTCCGCACGAAGGAAGAGGCCGTGCTGAGCGCCTTCGAGACGAACTGCGACGCGGCCGCCTCGACACTGCGCGCCCGCCCCGCCGACGAGGAAGAGTGGGCGGTGCTGCGGCACGCGATGGGCGCCTTCCTCCAGCCCTACTACGAGGACAAGGAGGACAGCCTCGCCCTGGCCCGCCTCATCAACGACTCCGCCGCGCTGCGCGCCCGGCGCCTGGAGATGATGTTCCACTGGCGCAACGTGCTGGCGGACATCCTCGCCGAACGCGCCGGCCGGCCGGAAGGGGCCGCCGTCCGCTTCCTGGTCCTGACGGCCGCCGCCCTGGACTGCCTGAACGTGGCCGTCGAACAGTGGACCGCCTCCGGCGGCCAACAGGGCCTCACCGCCATCCTCGATCAGGCGTTCGCCGCTCTGACCCCCCGGCGGGGCGGGGCCGGCTGAGCACGACCGGCGGTACGGCCGGTCGAGCACGGCCGCCGGCCGTACCGGTCCCGGCTTCGGTCCCCCCTTCCGACGGGACCGGCCCGGTGCCGCCGAAAGCGGTACCGGGCCGGGGTGGAAGCGGAACGCCGGGTGCGTGCAGTCCACCTCCTGGCGGGCGAGCCAGGGCGGCACCGCGTACGTCGGGGCGCCGAGGACCACGGAGATGCCGCGGGCGTGGGCGCCGTCGAGGACGGGCCGGAGCCGTTCGAGGTCGAAACGGCCGTTCTCGTGCCACCAGGTCGACCAGAGCGACTCGCCGACCCGGATGACGGAGAAGCGGACGCCTCGGCCATCAGGTCGAGGTCCTCCGCCGGCCGTTCGCGGGGCCGCTACTCATGGTAGTAGGCGGCGCCGAACAGCACCCGGGGCGGCAGTGCCCGCGAGGGACCGGACGTCATGACCCGCTCTCGCCGTGGTAGCGGAAGTCGGTGAAGTGCACGGTGCCCTTCTCGGCGAGCATGCCGGTCACCCGCCCGGTGAAGGGGGCGGCCAGTTCCACCGACCAGAGCCGGCCGTCCAGTTCGGCGAGACACGTCTCGGTGCCGTCCGGGTCCAACACGCTCAGTCGGATGACGTCACCGGGTTGCAGCCACGGCGCCGGCCCCTGCGGCGGCAACGCGGTGGCGATGCGCAGCCGGACCTGGTCGCCCGCCACCTCGGTGGTCCAGGACTGCCGCATCGAGGGCACGTCGGCGCGCGCGGTGACCAGCAGGCCGTCCCCGGACGGCGAGCGCTCCGCGACGAGGGCGACGGTGAAGTCCTCGGCGAAGCGCAGGCCGAGACCGCCCCGCCCGTCGGCGGGCTCGACCCCGGTCTCGACGAAGCCGGCCAGATGGCGCTGGCGCCGGCCGACAAAGCCGGGCCTGGGTGTTTCCAGGCCGCCGTCGGACGCGGCCGTCACAGTGAGTGTGCCGGGGCGTTCGGTGACTGAGGCCGCCTCCCCGGGGGTGCGGCGCACCGCGAGCCAGCCCGGGTCGGCGGACGCGGCGGGGTCGGTGAAGTCGAAGTACTCGTCCAGCGGTTCCGGCCGGGGGTCGAGCCGCACCGGCGCCGGGTGGGGCCAGCCGCCGGCCCAGGCCACCTCGGTGACGTAGGTCTCCCGGCCCAGCGGTGAGAGCTTCCCGGCCCGCCGGGTGCCGAGCAGCACCAGGAGGTCCTGGCCGTCCGGGCCGGTCACCAGGTCGCCGTGGCCGGTGCACTGGACGGCGCGGCTCGTTCCCGAAGCGGTCAGGACCGGGTTGTGCGGGGCGCCCTCGAAGGGGCCCTCAATGCTGTGCCCGCGGGCGACGCTGACCGAGTGCCCGTACTCGGTGCCGCCCTCGGCGATCATCAGGTACCAGAAGCCGTCCCGCCGGAAGAGGTGCGGGGCCTCGGGCGCGACCTTGCCCGTTCCGGACCACAGCCGGCGCGGTTCCTCCAGCAGTTCACCCGCCGTGAGGTCCGCCCTGGCCTGCAGGATGCCCCAGTCGGCGGCGACCCGATTGCCCGTGATGCGCAGCCCGCTCCAGGTGACGTAGGCCCTGCCGGCCTCGTCCCAGGCGAGGTCGGGATCGATGCCGACGACGCCGTCGATGACCGTCCCCTCGCTCCACGGGCCGGCCGGGTCGGCGGCGGTGAACACGACGCAGCCGCGCGAACCGCCCGACACCGACACGATCACGTGGAAGAGGCCGTCGTGGTGGCGGACGGTGGGGGCCCACGCGCCGCCGCCCGAGGGCACGTCGGCGATGCCCACCTGCTCCTCGCTCGTCGCCACGTTGCCGATGTGCTCCCAGGTGACGAAGTCGGTGCTGCGGTAGACGGGGAGCGCCGGGAGATATTCGAAGGTGGAGGTGACCAGGTAGTAGGTGCCGTCGACCAGCACACAGCTCGGGTCGGGGTTGAACCCCGCAACCAGGGGGTTCGGGAGCGTCACTCGCGCACCGGAGGTCGTCATGGGGCAGGCCTTTCAGGACGGTGGTCGGCAATGCCGCGGTCGGCAGGTGGACCATACGCGCCGGGCCGCCTCGGCGGCCCGGCGCGTATGTCAGACGGGCTCGGTCACCGCGCGGGAGAGGAACGCGCGGTCGGCGCCGGCCAGCACCCGTGCCTCGCCGACGAGTTCGAAACTTCCCTCGACGCGCCGGTCGTCGGCGTCGAAGCCGAGGAAGAACTCCACGGGCGCCGGTTCGACGGCGAACTCCCGTGCGCTGGTGGTGTACGCCAGCTGCGCGGCGGCCACTTCGAAGGTGACCCGGCGGGACTCCCCCGGTGCGGGCGGCACCCGGCAGAAGCCGGCCAGCTGCTGTGCGGGCCGGGTGACGCCGGAGGTGTTGACCCGGACGTGGAGCTGGACGACGGCGGCCCCGGCCCGGCCGCCCGTGTTGGTGACGGTGGTGGCGATCCGGGTCGTGCCCGCGGTGCCGGTCCGCCGGTCGCAGTCCAGGTCGCCGAGGGCGAAGTCGGTGTAGCCGAGGCCGTGGCCGAAGGTGTAGAGGGGCGTGCCCGGCATGTCCAGGTACAACTGGGCGGTGCCGGGCGGCAGCGGGTTGCGGTAGCCGGTGCCGGCCTTCTGGTGGTGGTACACCGGGATCTGCCCGGAGTGGCGCGGGATGCTGTACGGCAGCTTGCCGCTGGGGTCGACGGCGCCGAAGAGGACCTCGGCGACGGACCTCGTGCCGAACGGTCCGCCGTAGGGTGCCACCACGATGGCGGCGGCGTCGCGCACCGCTTCCGGCAGGGCGTAGGGCCGGCCCTGGAAGAGGACGACGACGTACGGCTTGCCGGTGGCCGCGACCGCCTCGGCCAGGCGGGTCTGTGCGGCCGGAAGGGAGATGTCGGCGCTGTCGCTCCCCTCCCCTTCCGTGCGTTCGCCGTTGAACCACAGGCTCGCCCCGCCGAGGGCGAGGACGACGACGTCCGACCGCTCGGCGACCTCGACCGCCCGGGCCAGTGCCCGCGGGCCGAGGTCCGTGGTGAGCGTGGAGCCCTGCTCGGTGAGCACGGTGCCGGCGAACTCGGCGATCTCCTCGTGCAGCGGGCGCGCCCCGTACTGTTCGCGGGCGAAAGTGTGGGAGTCGTCGGCCGTGAAGATGGCCTTGTTCCAGGCGGTCTGCGGCGTTTCGGCGCCGACCATGTTCATCGCCTCGCCGAGGTCGACGGCCTTGACCGCGTCCCGCCACGACGGATAGGCGTACGTGGGGAACTGCAGCCAGGCGGCGTCCGCGTGCGGTCCGATCACGCCGACCGTCCCGGTCTTCGGCACGAACGGCAGGACACTCTCGTTCTTCACCAGCACGACCGAGCGGCGGGACAGTTCGGCGGAGAGGTCGCGGCCCTCGCCGGCGACCGCGGCGACGTCGATGCGCTCCTGCGGGTACGGGTTCTCGAACAGGCCGAGCTCGAACTTGGCACGCGGTACCCGCCGTACACAGACGTCGACGGCGCTCTCGTCGAGCCGGCCGGAGCTCGTCGACGAGTGCCGTCCCGTAGGCGAAGGGCACCGGCAGCTCGACGTCGAGGCCGGCCGTGACGGCCAGGCGGGCCGCTTCGCCGGGGGTGGCCGCTACCCGCTGGCGGGAGACGGTCTGCTTCAGTGTGTCGTAGTCGGAGGAGACGAAGCCGTCGAAACCGAGGGTCTCGCGCAGCAGCCCGGTGAGGATCTCGCGGGAGACTCCGACGGGGATGCCGTCGACGTCACCGTAGGAGTTCATGACGGACTTCAGGCCGCGACCACGGCCTGGGTCGAGTCGGACGGACAGCAGCGCTTCGACGCGCTGCTCGACGAACGTTCGCCGCCCTGGGACCGGCCGGCGGCTGACACCCCGCCCCGCGCCGCCGTCCGGCCGGACACCCCGTCCGGCCACCACGAGCGACACCCTCCGGTTCAGGCACGACGGGGCTGCCCCCCGCCGCGCCCCGCGCCGCCCCGGGTCTCGGGCCCGCCGTGGGCCGGCAGACGCGGGTCGGCCGCGGCGCCCGGTTCCGTGGCCGTCACTCCGTCCGCCCGGCAGGACGGGCGCTCGGCGTCGGCCCTCATCCCTCCGGCGGCGACGCGTCGGGGGAGGACCCCTCGCGCTGCCGGAGTGCTCGCTCGACGAACGCGACGACCTCTTCGTGCCGGCTCGTCATCCCGATGGCGCCCTCCATGGTGAGTACCCGGCCGAGCGCGTTCGTCAGCAGCAGGAGCACGGCCGGCGACATCTGTCCGGGCAGCCGGATACCCGCGTCGGCCAACGCGCGGGAGAGCGACCCCAGTTGGGCTTCCCGGTACCGCTCGGCGTGGGCGGCCAGCTCGGCACGGATCGCCTTGCGATGGTTGGCCAGGGCCATGAACTCCGTCGTCAGCGCGTTACCGGGATGGCTGCTCAGACGCCACAGCGCCGTCAGCGGCTCGGGCCCGGCGATCAGGCGGGCCTGCCGCTCCAGCTCCGAGTCCGCGCGCCGGCGGAGCACGGCGAGGAAGAGGTCGTCGAGGGTCTTGAAGTAGTAGAGGACCAGGGCCGGCGCGACGTCCGCCTCGCGCGCCACCCGCCGGACCCCCACGGCCGCGTACCCCTCCTGCGTCATCAGGCGTTCCGCGACGTCGAGCAGGAGCTGTCGCGTTGCCGGGTTCCCGGTACCCATGCGTCGTGGTGCGCTCATGCCGTCATTCTCCTTGACCCTCGCGGGCCCCCGATGTTAAACACTTGTTCAGCGCTGTGGTTGAACAGTCGTTCAGCAGAGCGGAGGGAGAGGCAGGACATGCCACCGGACGGACAGAAGCCGGCATACGTCGGCACACGCGTCCCGCGTACCGAGGACTTACGGCTCCTGACCGGGGGGAGCACCTTCGTCGACGACATCGTGCGGCCCGGCATGCTGCACGTCTGCTTCGTGCGCAGTCCGATGGCCCGGGCCCGCATCCTCGGTGTGGACACGTCCGAGGCGCTTCGCCTGGACGGTGTGCGCGCCGTGTTCACGGCCGCCGACCTCAACTCCGGCGTCCACGAACAGTGGTACTCGCTCAACGGACGTGACGACCCCGACACCCCTCGCCCACCGCTCGCGCGGGACGAGGCGCGGTTCGTCGGCGACCCGGTGGCCATGGTCGTCGCCTCGGACCGCTACGTCGCCGAGGACGCCGCCGAACTGGTCGTGGTCGACTACGAGCCCCTGCCCCCGATCGTCGACTACACCACCTCTCTGGACTCGGCCGAGTCGGTCCACGCCGACCGGCCCGGCAACCTCGTGGGGCAGCTGGCGGGCCGCCCGATGGCCGACCTCGAACCCGTCTTCGCGAACGCGCCGCACGTCGTCGGAGAGACGGTGTACCAGCAGTCGCACGGGCCGGTCCCCATGGAGACCCGCGGCATCGTCGCCGAGTGGGCGGGCGGCGAGCTGACGGTGTGGGCCGCCACCCAGTCCCCGCACGAGGTCCGGGCCTTCAGCGCACGGCTCCTCGGTCTTCCCGAACACCGGGTGCGGGTGCTGGCCCGGGACACCGGCGGCGGCTTCGGGCAGAAGGTGCTGCCCCAGCGCGAGGACATGTGCGTCCTGCTGGCGGCCGTCAAGGTGCCGGCCGCGCTCAAGTGGATCGAGGACCGGCAGGAGCACCTGCTCGCGGCGGGACAGGCCCGTCACGAGCACGGCGAGGCGCGGATGGCCTTCGATGACGACGGGCTGATCCTGGCCGCCACGCTCGACCACGTCCAGGACGCGGGGGCGTACCCGACTCCCTCGCCGGTGCAGAGCGGAATCGCCGTCGGCATGCTGTTCCCCGGGCCGTACCGCGTCCCGGAGGGGACCTTCTCGTCACGGTTCGTGTTCTCCAACACCAGCGGCCGGGTCGCCTACCGGGGCCCGTGGCAGTACGAGTCGATGGCCCGCGAGACACTGCTCGACACAGCCGCCCGTCAACTGGGCCTGGACCCGGTGGAACTGCGCCGCAGGAATCTGCTGGGCCGCGACGAACTGCCCACGGTCAACTGCAACGGCATGCCCTACGACCACGTCTCCCCGCGCGAGACCTTCGAGCAGGCCGTGGAGATGCTCGACTACGAGGCGTTCCGCCGGCGGCAGGCACGTGCCCGGGAGGAAGGGCGGTACCTGGGCGTGGGCACCTGCACCTACGTCGAACCCACCACGGGCGCGGTGCCCTTCCACTCCACCGAGGGCGCGACGATCCGGATCGAGCCCTCCGGCGAGGTGAACGTGTACGTCGCCGGCGGCTCGTGCGGCAACAGCCTGGAGACCACGGTCGTACAGCTCACCGCCGACGCCCTGGGAGCCGATGCCGAGCAGGTGAACACGGTGCAGGGAGACACGGCCGTCACCCCGTTCGGAGGGGGCACCGGCGGGAGCCGGTCGGGTTCGATGACCGCGGGTGCGATCGCGCGGACGGCCGGCGGGCTGCGCGAGCGCGTCCACGCCATCGCCGCCCACCGGCTGGGCGTGCCGGTGGAGGAGATCGAGACGGTGCGCGGGCGGGCCCGGCGCCGGGGCAGCCCCGACGACGCCGGACTGACCTTCGCCGAGATCGCGGACATCGCGTACTTCCAGCCCCAGGCGCTGCCGCCCGGTGTGCCCGCCGGGCTGGAGGCCAGCGACCGTTACCACACTCCGCACCTGATGATCTGGGCCAACGCCACCCACGTGTGCACCTGCGAGGTCGACGTGGTCACCGGAGCGGTAAAGCTGCTGCGGTACATCGTCAGCGAGGACTGCGGTCCGATGATCAACCCGAACGTGGTGGAGGGCCAGATCTTCGGCGGCACCGTCCAGGGAATCGGGGGCGCGCTGTACGAACACCTGGCGTACGACGAGGACGGCAACCCGCTGGCCACCACGTTCATGGACTATCTCCTGCCCACGGCCACGGAGGTCCCGGTCATCGAAGTGGGGCACGTGGAGACTCCCAGTGCCGGACCCGGCGGGTTCAAGGGCGTCGGCGAGGGCGGGGCGATCGGCTCGGCGCCCGCCGTGGTCAACGCGGTCGCCGACGCGCTGGCACCCCTGGGGGTGCGCATCACCCGGCTGCCGCTGTCACCGGCCGCTGTCGTCGGTCTCGTCGAGGAGGCCCGGGCGGGACAGGCGGTGTCCCGGTGAAGCCCGCGCCGTTCACCTACCACGCTCCGGCGGACACCGCCGAGGCCGTCGGGCTCCTGGCCGAGCTGGGCGACGACGCGAAGGCACTGGCGGGCGGACAGAGCCTGGTGCCCATGCTCGCGCTCCGGATGGCCTCGTTCGGGCACCTGGTCGACCTGCGCCGTCTGGACGAATCGCGGGGTGTCGAGCGCCGGGACGACGCCACCGTGTGGGTGGGGGCCGGCACCACCCAGGCAGCGGTACAGCGCTCAGCGGAGATCCGCACCGCCGTCCCGCTGCTCGCCCGTGCCACCGCCCTCATCGGCCATTTCCAGATCCGCAGCCGCGGCACGGTGGGGGGATCGCTCGCTCACGCCGACGCCGCCGCCGAATACCCCGCGGTGGCCCTGACCCTGGACGCCGAGCTGGAGGCCCGGTCGGCGCGCGGCCGGCGCACCATTCCGGCGGCGCGCTTCCTGACCGGCATGTGGAGCACCTCGCTGGCCGAGGACGAACTGCTGACCGGGATCGTCCTGCCCGCCCGGTCCGGTCGCCAGGGCTTCGCGGTGGAGGAGTTCGCCCGGCGCAAGGGGGACTTCGCCCTCGCCGGTGCCATGGTCGCCCTCCGGGCCGACGGTGACGGCCGCCTCGAACGGTGCGCCCTCACGCTGTTCGGGCTCAGTCCGACGGCGGTCCGGGCCCGGAGCACCGAGGCCGGTCTGCTCGGCAGTGATCTCCGTACGGCCGACGCCGAGGAGATCGGACGTGCCGCGACGGGCGATCTGAGAACCGTCCCTTCCGACATCCACGGGTCTGCGGGCTACCGCGTCCGGGTGGGCGCCGCCATGGTGGCGCGCGCCTGGCGACGCGCTGTACAGGAGGCACTTCATGGCTGACACCACCCTCACCGTCCAGGTACGCGTCAACGGGGTCGGCCGGCGCGAACGGGTGCCGGCGCGGCTCACCCTCGCCGACTTCCTCCGCGTGGTCTGCGGTCTCACCGGTACCCATGTGGGGTGCGAGCACGGTGTCTGCGGAGCGTGCACGGTACTGCTCGACGGCGAGGCGGTGCGGGCCTGCCTCATCTTCGCCGTGCAGGCCGACGGCGCCGAGGTCACCACCGTGGAGGGGCTGGCCGGACCGGACGGATCGCTCCACCCGGTGCAGGCCGCGTTCCGCGACCACCACGCTCTGCAGTGCGGGTTCTGCACACCCGGTTTCGTCGTCTCGGTGACCGCGTTCCTCGCCGAGCATCCCGAGCCCACCGACGAGGAGATCCGCGAGGCGCTCAGTGGGAACCTGTGCCGCTGCACCGGCTACCAGGGCATCGTGAAGGCCGTCCGGGCCGTCGCCGGCACCGCGGAGGCCGCCCCGCCGAAGGGTTTGGCATGAACCTGACTAACACGGTCACCATTCCGGCGGCGCCGCAGGAGGCCTGGCGTCTGCTGCTGGACGTCGAGCGGATCGCGCACTGCGTTCCCGGGGCCGTACTGACGGGCAGCGACGGTGACCGGCACGAGGGCCGGATCAAGGTCAAGCTGGGAGCCATCGGCCTCACCTACACGGGGACGGTCACCTTCCTGTCGCGCGACGAGCAGGCCATGGTCGTGGTCCTGGAGGCGAGCGGCCGGGAGTCACGCGGCAGCGGAACCGCGAAGGCGCTGGTGACCTGCCGTCTGACGGACGCGGACGGTGGCGGTACCGACATGTGTGCGGAGACCCGGCTCACCATCACCGGGAAGCCGGCCCAGTTCGGCCGTGGCGCGCTCGCGGAGGTGTCCACCGCGCTGATGACCCGGTTCGCCGAGAACCTCGCCGCTCAGCTCGGCGCCGAGCCCCCACCGGCCCGGCGCACGGAACGACAGGGCGGGACCGGTGAGAGCCGGCCGCCGGCCGCGGTGGCCGCCCCCGTGCCCGCGGCCCCGCTCGACCTGGTCGAGGCATCGACCGCGGTCAGGTGGCTCGCTGCCGCGGCGGTGGCCGCCGCCGGGTTCCTCCTCGCCCTCGGCCTGCGTGGCCGGCGACGGCACCGGGACTGACCGCACCACTCCCGCACCACCCCCGTACTCCCTTCCACCCAGGAACGAGGTCCAGCATGCCCGGACGAGTAGAGGGAAAAGTCGCCTTCATCACCGGTGCGGCGCGCGGTCAGGGGCGCAGCCACGCCGTGCGCCTCGCCGAGGAGGGCGCCGACATCATCGCCGTCGACGTCTGCCGACAGCTCGACGGCGTGCGGTTCCCGATGTCGACGCCCGAGGACCTGGAGGAGACGGTCGCCCAGGTGCGCAAGACGGGCCGGCGCATCGTCGCCGCGCAGGTGGACGTCCGCGATCACGACGGGCTCAAGGAGGCCGTGGACGACGGGGTGGCACAGCTGGGGCGACTGGACATCGTCTGTGCCAACGCGGGGCTCGGCAGCGACGGCGCCCCGCTCGACGTCATGAGCGAGAAGACCTGGCGCGACATGATCGACGTGAATCTGACCGGTGTCTGGCTGACCGCCAAGGTCGCCATCCCGCACCTCGTCGCGGGTGGCCGCGGCGGCTCGATCATCCTGACCAGCTCCGTCGGCGGCCTGCGCGGACACGCCAACATCGGCCACTACATCGCCGCCAAGCACGGGGTGGTCGGTCTGATGCGCACGCTCGCCTGGGAGATGGGCGAGCACGGCATCCGGGTCAACTCGGTGCACCCCACGCAGGTCAACACACCGATGGTGATGCACGAAGGCACCTACCGGTTGTTCCGTCCGGATCTGGAGAACCCCACCGCCGACGACTTCGCCGCGGTGTCGCAGGGCATGCACCTGCTGCCCACCCCTTGGGTGGAGGCTGTCGACATCAGCAACGCGGTTCTCTACCTCGCCTCGGACGAGGGCCGGTACGTCACCGGGACCACGATGACCGTCGACGCGGGCGCCATGCTGAAGTGACCTTCGCGGAAGGTCCGCCGCCGGTCGGGTCCTGGCACGGCCACGGACCCGGCGCGCGGCGGGTGAAAGGTGTCGCCGGGCCGGGGCCGTCGCGCCCGTCCCGCGGCAGGGGTCGTCGGGCCGTCCGAGCGGCATCCGGCGCCCGGGGCGACCCCGTCATCCCGACCCGCGCGGCCGCAGGGCCGCAGGGCCGCAGGGCCGCCGTCGTCTCGGCGGGAGGCCCGAGGCCCGGCGACCCGAGAGGCCACCACCTGGCCTGTTCCTCCCAGAGCGCGCGAGACCGCCCGCGACGGCGGCCGGGACCGTCGCCGGACCGCCGGCCGGCGAGGCCGGGCCGGGACGGCACGGCACGGCACGGCACGGCACGGGGTGTCGGACGCCCCG
>NZ_JBQOUX010000076.1:0-39447 GCF_052216785.1 Streptomyces sp. JW3
GATCCGGATCGCGCTGGCCGCCCACGAGATCACCGAGATCCAGCGGGCCGGCGGGCCGAGTGGCTCCGCCGGGCAACAGCGGGAGCGGCGCCGCAAGGTGAGCCGGGCGTTCGACCAGGTGGCCCGGGAGGTCCTGGTGCGCACCTGGTACCCGCGGCGCGGTACCGGCTTTCGCCGGCTGCTGTTCGACGACCACACCAGGCGGCGCTCGACGCACGACACCGAGCGGCACGACGTGGTGGTGACCCGGGCCCGGGCCACGTCCCGGCACTGGGGTCCGGAGCGCAAGGGGGCGACCGGGTGGATGACCCACTACAACGCGGCCTGTTTCCTGTCGCTGGCCACGAAGCTGCCGCCGCAGAGCCTGCCGGAGGGTTATCCGCCCGAGCAGTGGCGGGAGGACTGCGGCCGCTCGGCGCTCAACCAGCTCGACCGCAGCATGCGGACCCACGACAGCACCCTGACCGGTGACTGGATCGCGCACGACCCGGATCTCGATGCCCTGTGGGGGCCCGGTGGCCCGGGCGCGGAGTGGGCCGAGTTCATGAACGTCGACCTGCCCGCGCGCGGGGCCTGACGCCGTTGGCGCAGAGCGGGGGCGGGTGGGTGTCAGCCGGTCAGTGCGACGGTCGCGGCGGCGGTCCGGCCGTCGGCGACGGCGACGGCGACGGCGGTCAGGGTGACCCGGCCCGGGCGCAGCGCGGTGAAGGTGTGGGTGGTCAGGTCGAGGACGGCCAGGGTGCGACGGGCCGCGGCGGCCTTCCTCGCGCCGGCGGCGCGAGGGCGTCGACCTCAGCGGCCTGGTCCACCATTCCGACCGCGGTGTCCAGGGTGGATTCAACCGGTCGTCGCAACACCTTGATCGTGGAGGTGTTGGACGGGACGACCGAGGAAGTCGATGCCGCAGGCTCCGGAGCCTCAAAGGTGTCAGCTCCCGATACCTGCGGGCCGAGTACACCGGCCGGATCAACCGAATCGGGACGGGCTTCGCGTTCTGGTCCCGCTCCTACTTCGCCGGCTCCCGCGGCGGTGCACCACTGACCGTGATCCGTCAGTACATCGAAGACCAGAAACGGCCCACCTGACCCCCGCCCCACAGACGCAACGAACTCCGGCACTGCGCACCTGCGGACCGAGGCGTGAACGGCGAGTCGAGGGAACCGTCTTACCGACAAGTCGAGTCGCGCCTGTTGACTCCACGTCTCGCCGGCCGCACATTACTTATCGGTGTTACCTGTAGGTAACGCCCAGTTCGGCGCCACCGCGCCCCTTCACCCGCCCGCCCAAGAAGAGGGACAGCCCATGCCGAAACGTATCTTCAGACGTGTCATGGCAGCGACAATAGCGTCCGCGGGCGCCCTGGCCCTGAGTGTCACGGGGGCCACCGCGCACGCCGCCGAGCCGCTGGACTACGTCGCCCTCGGCGACAGCTACAGCGCCGGCTCCGGGGTGCTGCCGGTGGACCTCACCAACCTGCTGTGTCTGCGCTCCACCGCCAACTACCCGCATGTGCTCGCCTCCCGGACCGGTGCCCGCCTCACGGACGTGACCTGCGGCGCCGCCCAGACCAGCCACTTCACGCAGGCCCAGTACCCGGGTGTGCCGCCGCAGGTGGACGCCCTGTCGGCCGGCACCGACCTGGTGACGCTGACCATCGGCGGCAACGACAACAGCACCTTCATCAACGCGGTGACCTCCTGCGGCACCGCGGGTGTGCTCAGCGGCGGCAAGGGCAGTCCCTGCAAGGACCGGTACGGCAGCTCGTTCGAGGACCAGATCGAGACGAACACCTATCCCGCGTTGAAGGCGGCGCTCAGCAGCGTCCGGGCCAAGGCGCCCGGGGCCCGGGTGGCGGCGCTGGGCTACCCCTGGATCATGCCGGCCGCCGCCGACCCGTCCTGCTTCGCGAAGCTGCCCATCGCGGAGGGCGACGTGCCCTATCTGCGCGGCATCCAGGCGCGGCTGAACGCGGCGGTCCAGCGCGCCGCGCGGGAGACCGGCGCGGTCTTCGTGGACTTCGCCCAGGTCTCCGAGGGGCACGACGCGTGCGCGCCGTCCGGCACCCGGTGGATCGAGCCGCTGCTCTTCTCCTCGAACCTGGTTCCCGTCCACCCCAACGCGCTCGGCGAGCGGCGCATGGCCGAGCACGCCATGGGCGTCCTGGGCCTCGGTTGACGGTCAGCCGCCGTCCGGCGCGGTGAGGTGGGCGGTGTCGCCCCAGCCGGCGGGCCGCAGCCGGCGGCCGTCGCCGCGCCAGTGCGCGACGGAGGCGTTGGGCACGGGCGGCACCCGGTCCGGCGCCTGCGCACCGATGCCCGCCAGTACGTGGCGCAGCGCGACGAGCACCGCGTCGTGCGCCACCAGCAGCACCCGGCGGCCGGGGGCGGCGCCGCTCAGATCGGTGACGAACTGCCGCACCCGTACGGCGACATCGGTCAGGGCCTCCCCGCCGGGCGGCCGGTACCACCACTCCCCCGCGGTCGCCCGGCGCTCGGCCTCCGCGGGCGCCCGCTCGCGCAGCACCGCCGGCGGCCAGAGTTCGTAGACCCCCATCTCCCGGTCCCGCAGCCGTTCGTCGACCACCACCGGCAGCGACCCGCCGTACGGCCCCGCGGCGCTCTCGGCCATCCCCTCCCAGGTCTGCCGTGCGCGGACGTACGGGGAACACACCACCAGCTCCGGTCCCGTGCCGGGCGCCCGGCCGGCCAGCCAGCGGCCCAGCGCGGCGGCCTGGGCGGCGCCGCTGCCGGACAGCGGGACGTCCCGGTCGCGGCCGGGCACCGGCCGGGCGGCCGCGCCCGGCTCCTCGGCCGCGGCGAAGGCCACGTTCGCGGTGCTCTCCCCGTGCCGCACCGCCCAGAGCGCGCCGAGGGCGCACGGGGGTGCGAGGTCGACGGCGCGGGAGTCGGCCGGCGCCGAGTGTCGCTGGACCATACGGCCTCCTGTCGGTTCCGGACGGGCATCCTGCCAGATCGGGGGTGCCTTCCCGGTCAAGTGCCGCGGCGAGGCGGGGCTCGGCGGTGCTCACGGACGGCTCGGACCGCGCGGCGGGGCGGGCCGCCGGT
This sequence comes from Streptomyces sp. JW3, assembly GCF_052216785.1. NCBI lineage: Bacteria > Bacillati > Actinomycetota > Actinomycetes > Kitasatosporales > Streptomycetaceae > Streptomyces > Streptomyces sp. JW3. The sequence goes on from NZ_JBQOUX010000076.1 coordinate 3,066, forward strand.
CACCGTCGTTGGACAGCGGCGCCGGTGGTCCTGGGCATGGCCCGCGCACCGCGGCGGCCGTCCCGCGGTCCGGGCGGACGCAGGCGACCGGCCGCCGGCGCGGGCAGGGGCGTTCGTCGCAAACCTCTCCCGGGTCGTGGGGCCCGGTGTGCGCCGCCGTGCCGCCGGTCGGCGCGGGGGCCGGTGACATGCTGACGGCCCGCCGCGACGGGGGATGCGCGGCGGGCCTTCGATCAGTGTGACACGAACGGCGGCGGCAGGGTTCCGTTCCTCTCGCCGTGGCCGGAAAACTCCGCCCGGCCGTCAGCCGTCCTCGGCGCGGCGGACGCCGACCGGGCCCCGGGGGTCGGGGTCGCGGCCGGAACCGGCGTACCAGTGGGCGAACGCCGCGCCGCGCGGGCCCGGCCGGCCGAGGTGGCGCATTCGCTCCCGTCGCAGCCGGAGCAGGAACCGCGGGTCGGGGCCGGCCGCCTCGGGCAGGTGCAGGAGGGTGAGCAGCCGGTCGGAGAACTCCTGGGTCTGCCATGCCTCGGTGGTCCGTCGCCGCGCGTAGCCCGCCAGGTCGGCGCCGCTGCCGTCGCGGAGCCGGGTCAGCAGGCCGCGGGCCGCGTCGGCCGCGTCGGCGACGGCCAGGTTGAGTCCCTTGGCGCCGCTGGGGGTCAGGACGTGGGCGGCGTCGCCGGCGAGGAGGACCCGGCCGAGCCGGGCCCGGTCGCGGACCATGCCCCGCATCCGGAGCATGCCGACGTCCAGGATCTCCCGCACGGGCGGCAGTTCGTCCGCCACCGCGCCGGTCCGGGTCCGCAACGCGGCCCGGATGGCGTCCGGGCTCCAGCGTCCGGCCCGGTCCTCGCGGGGCACCTGGAGGTAGAGGCGGGCGCGGTCGCCGGTGCGCGGCATCAGCCCGGCGAACCCATCGGCGTGCACCGCGTACAGCACCGCCTCGACGGGCCGGTCGACGGCGACCAGGGCGGTGAGCCAGTCGTAGGGGTAGCGGAAGGCCCGTGCCGTACCGGGGGCCAGGCGCTCGGCGAGGGTGTGCGGGCCGTCGCAGCAGAGCACGTAGTCGCAGACCACCTCCAGGCCGTCGCCGATCAGGCGCGGGCGGCCGGCGATGTCCGTGACGGCGCGCACCGGGCGGCCGAAGCGGGGCGGGCAGCCCGCGGCCTGCGCCTGGGCGATCAGGTCGCGCACCAGGGCCTGCTGGGGGTAGATCCGGTGGGTGAACCCGCCGGACAGGGCGCCGTAGTCGATCCGGGTGCGGCGGCCCTCGCAGACCATGTCGCACCAGCCGTGCCGCACGCCGTCCGCCAGCATGCCGGCGGCCAGCCCGTGGTCCTGGAGGTACTCGGCGACGCGGTGCTCGATCAGTCCGGCCCTGGCCCGCGCTTCGACGTCCTGCCGGGAGTCCCGCTCCAGCAGGCAGACGTCCACTCCCGCGCGGGCGAGCACCGCGGCGGCCACCAGTCCGGCCGGGCCCGCGCCCACGATGCCGACCTGCGCCGATACGCGGAGGGTCACCGGGCCCGCTCCGGCAGCGGGCGGGGGTCGATCAGCGCGGGGTTGAAGATCTCCCGGACCACACCCAGGGGTTCCGCACCGTGCCGCAGCAGGCAGATCCGGTAGGCGGCGGAGGTGGCGGCCCCGGCGAGCGGCCAGGGGGTGCGGCCGATGCCGAGCAGTGAGCGGTGTCCCCGGACGCCCGCCCGGTGCAGTTCGGGTCCCAGCGGGCCGTCGCCCTTCAGGCACGCGGTGGCGCGCGGGTCCAGGTCCAGCCGCCCGACGACCACGTTGGCCGACCAGACCGTGCCCGCCGGGTCGACCAGGGTGCTGCCGCGGACCACCACACGGCCGGGGCCGCCGAGTACGGCCGGCGCCATGGCGAGGGGCGTGTCCCGGTCGTCGCACACCCGCCACTCCAGTGTGCCCACCCGCAGCGGGGCCCGGGCCCAGGCTTGCAGGGAGGTGGTGGTGAGGCCGTCGCCGGCGAGCAGCAGACGCGTGGCCGGACAGGCGAACCGGGCGATCGCGCCGGCGCTGTCCGGGCCGGCGAAGCCGGTGGTCCGCTCTGTCGTGGTCACTGTCACCGTACCGTTCCGCCTGCCGCAGTAACTGCGGAGCCTCGTCGCGGCCGTAGTCCCCGCGGGTGCCGTGCCCTTCACTCAACCGGCCGAGTCGTCTCACCGGTACCGAGTGGGCGGGCTGTTCATCCCATCGGGCGGTTGCGCGGGGAAACGGGAACCTCGGCGGGCGGGGCCCGGCGCTCACTCGGCGGCGCGGGACCAGGGGGCGGGTCCGGTGCCGTCCCGCCAGGCGTCCAGCTCCGCGCCGGTCACGCAGACTATGCCGCACTGGGCCGCGTAGGAGCGGGCGGGTGTGGTGAAGTCGCTGGTCGTGACGAGGACCGCGAGGTCGGCCTCGTGGACGGTGAAACAGGTGCCGCCGAAGCGCTGCATGTCCTGTGAGCCGACCTTGTGGCCGTCGGCGTACCGCTTGCACTGGACGACCATCCGCCGTCCGTCGGCGGTGCGCGCCAGGACGTCCGCGCCCAAGTCGCCCGCGCCGCCGACGACTTCCACCTCGGGGCAGCCGTCCCGGGCGCACAGGCCGGCCACGGCGTGTTCGAAACCGTCGGGTTCCAGTTCGACGTAGTCGGCCTGGGCGGCCGGGACGTCTTCCTCTTCCGTGGGATCGGTGAAGTCGGGGAGCGGCGCGGTGACTTCCGTTTCGGGGACGGACGCCGCCGCCTCCTCCAGGGCCAGAGTGGCCCGCCGGGCGTACCGCGCGGTGGCGCGGCGGCGCCGTCCGGAGCGGCCCAGCCACACCACCGCGACGCCGGTCAGCACGAGAGCCGCGGCCCACGCCGGGCGCTGTCCGACGGTCCCTGCCGCGGTGCGGACCGCGAAGCCGAGGAGACAGAGGGCGATCGCGAGGAGCAGGAAGAACAGGGCGGTCGCGCGCAGGTCGAAGCGCCGCTCGCGCTCCGCGCGGCGAACGGGGCGGGTGGGTACGGTCATTGCGCTCCCTTCCACAGGGCCGGGGACGAAGATCACTTCACTCCTCGTGCCCAAGATCGACGCGCTTAAGATGACGCGCGTCAGGCGGAAGCCGAGACCGGAGAGCCCCGCCGCCCACCGAAGGGACGCCCCGATGATCGAGACCGGTGCGGACGGCCGCAGCTGGCTGCTGTCCGGCCCGACCAGCTCCTACGCGCTGCGCCTGGACGACGAGGACCACCTGCTGCATCTGCACTGGGGGCCGCGGATCACCCTCGCCGACGTCGCCGCGCTCGCCGGAGCGCCGCTGCCCCAGTGGTCGTTCGAGTCGCCGCTCGACGGCCGGGAGGAGTATCCGGTCGAGGGCGGCCCGCGGTTCGCCGAACCGGCCCTGATCGTACGGACCCCGGACGCCCGCGGCACCGGGTGGGCCTTCGGCTCGGCCCGGGCGGCGGGCGACGAACTGCGCCTCGCCTTCCGCGATCCGGTGACCGCCCTGTCCCTCACCCTGCACTACCGGCTGCGGGACGGACACGACGTCGTCGAGCGCTGGGCCACCGTCGCCAACACCTCGCCGGACACGCCGCTGGAGGTGCTGCGGGCCGACTCGGCGACCTGGACGCTGCCGGTCCGCGGGTCCTGGCGGCTGTCCCAGCTGCACGGCCGCTGGGGCGCGGAGAGCCGGCTGACCCGCGTACCGGTCGGCCACGGCGCCCACACCATCGGCAGCCGGCGCGGGCACACCGGGCACGGACATCTGCCCTGGGTGGCGCTGGACGCGGACGGCGCCGCCGGGGAGGAGCACGGCGAGGTCTACAGTTGCGCCCTGGCCTGGTCGGGCAGTTGGCGGCTGGCCACCCGGCGGCTGCCGGACGGCACCGTGCAGGTGACCGGCGGCTGGGGGCACGACGACACCGGACTGTTCCGGCTCGCTCCGGGCGAGTCGCGTACCACGCCGGTGCTCGCGGGTGTGCGGTCCGCCGAGGGGTTCGGCGGGGCGAGTGCCGCCTGGCACGCCTGGCAGCTGGCGCACGTGATCCCGTCGGCCGCCCAGGACCGGCCGGTGCTCTACAACTCGTGGGAGGCGACCGGCTTCGAGGTGTCCGAGGCGCAGCAGCTCGCGCTGGCCCGGCGGGCCGCCGCGATCGGCACCGAGCTGTTCGTCGTCGACGACGGCTGGTTCGGGCGGCGCACCAGTGACCGGGCCGGGCTCGGCGACTGGTGGCCGAACCCGGACCGGTTCCCGCGCGGGCTCGCCCCGCTGGCCGAGGAGGTGCGCGCGCTGGGCATGCGGTTCGGCGTCTGGGTGGAGCCGGAGATGGTCAACCCGGACAGCGACCTGTACCGGGCGCACCCCGAGTGGGCCCAGCACGTCCCCGGCCGGGCGCCCACCGAGTTCCGCAACCAGCTCGTCCTCAACCTGGCCCGCGCCGACGTGGCCGCGTTCGTCGAGGAGCAGGTGCACCGGCTGCTGGAGTCGGCGCCGATCGACTACGTCAAGTGGGACTTCAACCGTTCCTTCACCGACGCCGGCTGGCCCGGTCAGGCGTTCCCGGAGCGGCTGTGGATCGATCACGTGGCGGCGCTGTACGGCATCCTGGACCGGCTGCGGGCGGCCCACCCCTCGGTCGCCTTCGAGTCCTGCTCGGGCGGCGGCGGCCGGATCGACCTGGGCATTCTCTCCCGTACCGACCAGGTGTGGACCTCGGACAACACCGACCCGGCGGACCGGCTGGCCATCCAGCACGGTTTCGGCCAGCTGCATCCGGCCCGGGTGATGGCGGCCTGGGTGACGGACAGTCCCAACGAGCAGCTGAACGGGCGGGTCAGTTCGCTGCGGTTCCGGTTCGTCAGCGCGATGGCCGGGGTGCTCGGCGTCGGCGGCGACCTGGCCCGCTGGAGCGCGGCCGAACTCGACGAGGCGCGGGAGTGGATCAGCCGGTACAAGGAGATCCGGCCGGTCGTCCAGCGCGGGCGGCTGCACCGGCTGCTGCCGCCGGACGGTGCCGGTCCGAGCGCCGTGCAGTACAGCCTGGGCGACGAGGTGGTGGTGCTCGCCTGGCTGCGGGCCCAGTCCTTCGGCCAACCCGCGGCGCCGGTGCGGCTGCGCGGTCTGGACCCGGGCGCCGTATACGTCTGCCAGGACACGGGGCAGGTGCACCGCGCCGCGGTCCTGCTCCACCACGGCCTGCGCACGGGCCTGCGCGGCGATCTCGACGCCGCGGTGTTCCGCCTGCGGCGGGCGGGCTGACCGCGGCGGTTTTCGGCCACCGCCGGGCCCGCCGGTACGCCGTGACCGGCGGCGCGGCCGGGCACGGCACGGGCCGGGGCACGGAATACGGACAGGAGTCGCCGGCCGCTCCCTGTCCCGCCGGGTACGCGCTAGCTTGATCTTGCCGATCGAATCTCCGTTCGGCCACCGTGTCGTGTGCACGGAACTGCCGTGTCGTACGCGGGTGTTGGCGGGTCAGGCGGGGGGCGAGAGGAGCCGGACGGTGACACAGGGACAGGTACGGACCCGGGATCCTTGGCGGCTGCTGCTGGTCGAGGACGACCGGGAACTGGTCGGCATGCTCTCCGGGGTACTGCGCGACGACGGGTACCAGGTCGACGCCGCGACCGACGGCCAGCGGGGCCTGCACCTGGGGCTCACCCGGCAGTACGACGTGCTGGTGGTCGACCGGCGGCTGCCGGTCATGGACGGCCTGGACCTGCTGGGCCGGCTGCGCTCGCGGGCGGTGCGCACGCCGGTGCTGATGCTGACCGCGCTGGGCACCGTGCACGACCGGGTGGACGGACTGGACGCCGGCGCCGACGACTACCTGGTCAAGCCGTTCGACCTGGACGAGCTGGGGGCCCGGCTCAGAGCCCTGTGCCGGCGGGCGCTCGACGTCACCGACGTGCTGCGGATCGGCTCCGGTCGGCTGCACGTCGGCCCGCGCGAGGTCGAACTGCCCGACGGGGAACGGGTCGCCCTGGCGGCCCGGGAGTTCGCGCTGCTGTGGGCGCTGGCCTCCCGCCCGGACACCGTGTACTCGCGGTCGGAACTGCGCCGGATGGTGTTCCAGGAGGCGCCCGCGTCGTCCATCGTCGACACCTACGTCTACTACCTGCGCCGCAAGCTCGGCCGCCAGGCGGTGCGCACGGTCCGCGGCCTGGGCTACCGGCTGGGGGCGCTGTGAGGCCCTCGGAGCACGCGGAGTCGGCGGCGGTGGGCCGGGCCCGGCTGCGGATCGCCGTGATCACCGGGCTGATCATCACGCTGCTGGTGACGGTCGTCGGCGTGGTCGCGGACACCGTGATGACCCGGGCGCAGAGCGACCAGGTGTGGCGGGAGCTGCGGTACGGCGCCTCGCGCGGCGACCTGTCGAGCCCGCCGGTGTGCACCTGGCTGTACGCGCACGGCGCGACGCCACTGGCCAACGCGCCGGCCGGGTTCCCGGTGCGGGCCGATCTGGACCGGGTGGGCGCGAGTGGCGACACGGTGGAGCGCACGGTGCGCCGGGCCGACACGGTGTACCTGGTGCGCACCCAGGTCAGGGCGGACGGGTCGGTGGTGCAGGCGGTGTTCGACATGCGCTTCCAGCTCGCCGACCGCCGGCACCTGTGGTACGCGCTGGGGGTCGCGGAGGTGGTGGGGCTGATCGCCGCGGCCCTGACGGGGCTGGTCCTCGGCCGGCTGTCGGTGGCGCCGCTGGCCGAGGCGCTCGCACGGCAGCGCCGGTTCGTGACGGACGCCAGCCATGAGCTGCGCACCCCGGTCACCCAGGTGTACACCCGGGCGCAGGTGCTGGCCCGGCAGGCGAAGGCGGCACAGCTGCCGGCGGCGCACCGCGACGGGCTGACCCGGCTGGTCGGCTCGGTGGGCCGGCTCGGCGCGGTCCTGGACGACCTGCTGCTGTCCGCGAGTCTCGCGGCGGGCCCGGCCCGGCCGGCCGAGCGGGTACCGGTCGATCTGACGGCGCTGGCCCGGTCGGTGGTCGAGGAGGAGGCGGAGCGGATCCGGGACAGCGGCCTGACCGTGACCGTGGGCGGGGCGCGCCGCACCCTGTTCGTCGGCGGCATCGAGTCGGCGCTGCGCCGCGCGGTCGGCGAACTGCTGTCCAACGCCATCAGCCACACCCCGGCGGGCGGGCGGATCGAGGTGACGCTCACCCGCTCGGGCTCGACCGTGGAACTGACGGTCTCCGACACCGGGCCGGGCTTCGAAGCCGCCGAGGCGGAGCGGCTGTTCGAGCGGTTCCACCGGGCCGGGGACGGCGGGCGGTACGGGCTGGGGCTGGCACTGCTGCGGGAGGTGGTCACCGGACACGGCGGTACGGTCGCCGCGGCGGGCCGCCCCGGGCGCGGCGCCCGGTTCACCATCCGCCTGCCCGAGTGCGCTCCCCCGCCGGCCCGGGTCCCGGCGTCCGCGGTCGGGGCCGGGCACGGGTGAGGGCGGTCGGCCGCCCTGTCCTCATGCCCGGTCACGGGTGAGCAGCACCGCTGTCGCGGCCCGCACGTCCGCGTCCAGCGAGCGGTCCGGATCGACCGGCGGGAGCGTCTGCGCGAGGGCGTCCAGGAGTTTCCCGCACCGGGGCGCGGTGGGCCGGCGGGCGCCGACGTGGACGGCCTGGCGCAGACCGAGCCCGAGCGACCCGCACAGCAGGCCGAGCAGTTCGGCCATGTCGTAGGAGCGCAGGGCGGCCTGGGTGCCGAACGGGACGACGTCCTGGTTGTGCAGGTTGGTCGGCAGGCTCTGCATGGCGGCCGGGGCGGCGTTGCGCCGGATCTCCGCGACGAACGCGGTGGTCGCCAACTGCACGCCCTGGAGGCCGTGCTGGGCGCCGGGCACGGTGGCGAGCATGGGCGGCAGTCCGCCGTTGCGCGCCGGGTCCACCAGCAGGTCGAGTTGGCGTTCGGCGAGGTTGCCGAGCTGGGCGGTGACAGAGGCCAGCAGGTCGGCGGCGAACGCGGCGGGCTGCCCGAAGAAGTTCCCGCCGTGCACCACCCGCGCCTGGCCGTCCGCCCCGTCGCCGTCGCCGTCTGGGAAGAACAGCGGGTTGTCGCTGATGCCACCGAGGTCTCCGGCGACCACCCCGTCGATGTAACCGAGGGCGTCCTCGGCCGCGCCCAGCAGTTGCGGGGCGCAGCGCAGGCTGTACGGCTCCTGGAGCGGCCGGGTGCCGGACGGCACCACGCCGGTCAGCAGGTGCCGCATCCGGGTGCCGACGACCGCCGCGCCGGGGTGGCCGTAGGCGCGCAGCAGACCGGCGTCGAGGAAGCCGGGGTCGCAGCCGAGGAGGTCGGCGAGCAGGCAGGTCAGGTCGGTGAGCGCGCGGTGCGCGGCGCGCACGGTGTCGCGGGCCAGCGCGAGGGCGGCGGTGGTGACGGAGGTGCCGTTGACGAGGGCCAGGGCGTCGCGGCCGTCCAGGGCGAGCGGGGTCAGTCCGGCGGCGGTCAGCGCGTCGGCGGCGGGCATCCGGCGGCCGTCCAGGTAGGCGTGGCCCCGGCCGCGCAGCGCCTGGGTGGCGTAGGCGAGCGGGATCAGGTCGCCGCTGGCACCGACGGAGCCGTAGCGCGGGACGGCGGGCGCGAAGGTGGTGGCGAACATCGCGGCGAGCCGGTCGACGACCTCGGCGGACACCCCGGAGTACCCCTGCGCCAGCGACCAGGCGCGCACCAGCAGGGCGGCGCGGGTGATGTCGTACGGCAGGTCCGGGCCCTGCCCCGCGCCGAGGTGGGCCAGCGTGTTGTCGCACTGGTCGGCCTCGTCGGCGCGGCCCGGGAAGCCGACGAGGGCGCCGAACCCGGTGGTGGCGCCGTAGACCGGGCCGCCGTCGCGCAGGGCGCGGAAGCGGCGCCGGCCGTGCTCGACGCGGGCGCGGGCCGCGGCGTCCACGGTGACGGTGAGCGGGGCCGCCGCGCGGCGCAGGGCGGCGGCGTCCAGGGGGCCGGTGAGCGGGACGGATTCCGCGGTGGTCAGCACGGAGCGAAAACCTAGGCGGGGAATCTCAGAGCCCTCTGAAATGAGCTGGATAGCTTCCGGGCCATGGCGCACGACTACCTGATCATCGGAGCGGGGCCCGCGGGACTGCAACTCGCCGCCGCCCTGGAACGTGACGGTGCGGACTACGTCGTCCTGGAACGCGGCAGCGGTCCCGGCACGTTCTTCGAGCGGTTTCCCCGGCACCGCACCCTCATCTCGACCAACAAGGTGCACACCGGTTACGACGATCCGGAGCTGCGGCTGCGGATGGACTGGAACTCGATCCTGAGTGACGATCCCGAGCTGCTGTTCACCCGGTACAGCCCACGCTACTTCCCGCCGGCCGACGAAATGGTCCGCTACCTGACGGACTTCGCCGCTCGCACCGGGGTGCGGGTGCGGTACGGCACCGAGGTGACGCGGATCTCCCGGGACACGGACGGCTTCACCGTGGCGGACGGGGGCGGCGAGACCTGGCGGGCGCGGCGGGTGGTGGTCGCCACCGGGGTGTCGCTGCCGAACGTGCCGGACATTCCCGGCATCGAACTGGCCGAACGGTACGACTCGTTCGACCCCGACCCGGAGTCCTTCACCGACCAGCGGGTGCTGATCATCGGGCGGGGCAACTCGGCCTTCGAGACCGCCGACAGCCTGATGGAGAACGCGGCCGTCATCCACGTGGTCGGCTCGGGTTCGCTGCCGCTGGCCTGGCGCACGCACTACGTGGGGCATCTGCGGGCGGTGAACAACAACTTCCTCGACAGCTACCAGCTCAAGTCGCAGAACGCGCTCCTTGACGGCCGGGTGCTGTCGATCCGGCGGGCGGCGGACGGCCTCCACGTACCGGTCGCCTTCGAGCGGGCCGACGACGTGGTCAAGGAGATCCGCTACGACCGGGTGATCGTCGCCACCGGCTTCCGGCTCGACACCTCGGTCTTCGACGAGAGCTGCGTCCCGGACCTGACGGTGAACGACCGGTTCCCCGCGCTGTCGGCGGTCGGCGAGTCGGTCAACGTGCCCGGTCTGTACTTCGCCGGGACGCTGATGCAGGGCCGGGACTTCAAGAAGGCCACCACCGGCTTCATCCACGGCTTCCGCTACACGGTCCGCGCCCTGCACCGGGCGCTGCGCCGGCGCTACGACGGCGAGCCCTGGCCGGTGACCGAGCTGGGCACCGACCCGGAGCGGGCCGTCGAGGAGATCATCACCCGGGTCAACCGGTCCTCCGCGCTGTGGCAGCAGTTCGGCGTCCTCGGCGACGTCTCGCTGCTCGCCCCGGACGGCACCTGGCGGTACGCCGAGGAGGTGCCCGTCGGCCATGTGCCGGACGCGGTGGCCGCCGGGGACTTCGGGCAGGTGGCGGGGTACGCGGTGATCACTCTGGAGTACGGGGAGGACCACGACCGGGTCGACCCGTTCGACGTGACGGCGGGCCGCAAGTCCCAGCAGGACGTGGCGGGTCTGGACGGCCGGTATCTGCATCCCGTCGTGCGCTGGTACCGGGACGGCGCGCTCGTCGACGCGTACCACCTCGCGGAGAACCTGGAGAACGAGTGGGACAGCGAGAAGTTCCATCGCGCCCCGCTGCGCGCGTTCCTTCAGGCCCAAGGCGATCCGGCCGCTCCGGTGGCGCCGTGATCCTCCGCGACCTGCACGACAAGGCGCGGCAGTCGCTGGACCCCGCCCACTACGACTACGTGGCGGGCGGGGCGGGCGAGGAACGCGTCCTCGCCGACAACGAGCGGGCCTTCGACCGGTACGCCCTGCTGCCCCGGGTGCTGCGCGGCGGCGCGGAGCGGGACACCGCCGTCGAGCTGCCGGGGGCGCCGCGATCGTCGCCGGTGATCGTGGCGCCGACCGCGTTCCACCGGCTGCTGCATCCGGACGGCGAGCGGGCCACCGCCCGGGCCGCCGCGGCCGAGGGCGCGGTGCTGGTGACCGGGACCGCCTCGACCACGGCGGTCGCCGAGGTCACCGCGGCGGCCGGGGCCGGACCGGTGTGGTTCCAGCTGTACCCGCACCCGCGCCACGAGGTCACCCGGGCCCTGGTGGGACGGGCCGAGCAGGCGGGCTGCACGGCGCTGGTGGTGACCGTCGACTCCCCCGTCTTCGGCCGGCACACCCGGGACCTGCGGCACGGCTTCACCGACCTGCCGCCGGGCTACGCGGCGGAGAACATGCGCGGCCTGCCCGGTGCTCCGCCCGGCGCACTCACGGACATCCCGATGTCCCCGGCGGTGTCCTGGCGGGATCTCGACGACCTGGTCCGGCACACCGCGCTGCCCGTGCTGCTCAAGGGAGTCCTGCACCCGGCCGACGCCCGGCTGGCCGTGGAGCACGGCGCGGCCGGGCTGGTCGTCTCCAACCACGGGGGCCGGCAGTCGGACGCCGTCCCGGCGGCCCTGGACTGTCTGCCCGCGGTCGTCGCGGCCGTGGCGGGCCGGGTGCCGGTGCTGCTGGACGGCGGCGTCCGCCGGGGCAGCGACATCGCCGTGGCGCTCGCGCTGGGCGCGACGGCGGTCGGCGTGGGCCGCCCGGTGGTGTGGGGCCTGGCCGCCGAGGGCGAGGCCGGGGTGCGGCGGGTGCTGGCCGGGCTGCGCGACGAGTACGACCACACCCTCGCGCTGTGCGGCGGGCGCCGGAACACCGATCTGACGAAGGACATGGTCGTCCGGAAGGGCGGGACGTGGTGAACAGCGGGCCGAAGCGGGCCCCGGACCGGACGTGGTGGCTGCCGCGGAGCGTGGTGGCGCTGCGGGTGCGGATCTTCGAGAGGGTCAACGGCGACCGGGCGGTGACCCTGCCCGACGCCCGGTACGGACCGGAGGTGTTCGAGCGGGTCTACGCCCACCCGGCGGCGAACGGCCGCAGCGCCGGGGCCGGGCTGTCCGACCTGTTCTGGTACTGGCTGGCGCCCGGCCCGGAGGTGCACCAGGAGCACCTGGAGCCCGGCGAGCGCTACGAGGAGGTGGCCGCGACGACGCGGCGGATCCTGGCCGGCGGATCGGAGAGCCTCGCGGCGGCGGCCGGCCGGGCCGTCGGCGGCGTCCTGGACGCGCTGCCGGAGGACCGGATCAGCCTGGTGCGGCTGCGGGACCTGGTGATGCCCGCCTGGGCCGAGTTCGCTTACGAACTCGTCTTCAAGGAGCCGTGTCCGCCGCGGGCCCGGGACCTGATCACCGCGCACGCCGACGACGTGATCAGCGCCCTGAAGTGCACCGGGCTGCGGCATCCGCGCCGCCGGGCGCGGCTGACGGCGTATCTGCGCGAGCGGATCGCGGCCGGTGACGTGCCGCACCGGCTGCCCGCCGCGCTGTCGCTGCCGGAACAGGCGCACTACCTCCAGGGCACCTTCTTCAACACGGCCGTGGTGCAGCTCTCCGAGGCGACCGCGCACGTCCTGCTGGCCCTGGCCCGCCATCCCGGGGTGCAGCACCGCCTGTGGGCGGACCCCGGCGACGACCGGTACCTCAGCCACGTACTCGACGAGACCATGCGGCTGTACCCGCTGTTCGGCATCGCGCACCGCATCACCACCGGCGAGATCCCGCTCGACGCGGAGACGGTGCTGCCGGCCGGCTCGGTGGTGTGCTTCAGCTATCCCGACTACCACGCCACCGGCTACGACCGCCCCGAGGAGTTCGACCCGGACCGCTGGACGTCGCTGTCCGGCAAGGACGCCCACCACATCCCGTTCGGGGTGGCGGCGAACCGGCCCTGTCCCGCGTGGCGGCTGTCGCCGCTGGTGCTGCGGGCGACGGTGCGGGAGGTCCTGCGCCGCTACCAGTTGGACTCCACCGCCTCGCACACCCGGTCCAACCCGCACCGCGCGCCCTGTCTGCTGATCCCGCGCGGCCTGCGCGCCGGGCCCCGGCTGGCGGTGCTGCGGAGGTTCGTACGGGTGCGGGACCGGGCGGAGGACGTCACCCGGGCCGTGCGGCAGCTGGTGCTCGGCACGGTCATGGTGCTGCACGCGCGGCGGCTGCGGCTGGCCGGCCGCTATTTCGAGGAGCATCCGGCCGGGCGCTGCCCGGTCGCCCACCCGGAAGGAAACAGCAGATGAGCGCCACGGATCTGGCCCCCGCGTTCTTCCTCGCCGTCGTGGTCATCCTGATCGTCTGCCGGGTCGTGAGCCGGCTGCTGCAACTGGTCGGCCAGCCCCCGGTGGTCGGCGAGATGCTGGCCGGGGTGGTGCTGGGCCCCTCCGTGCTCGGCGCCCTGCTGCCCGGCGTCGAGTCGGGTCTCTTCCCGCAGGATTTGCGGCCGATCCTCTACGTGGTGGGGCAGATCGGCCTGGTCGCGTTCATGTTCCACGTCGGCTGGGACTTCCGGGTGGACCGGCTGCGCGGGGTGGCCCGGCCGGCCGGGTTGGTCTCCGCGGCGGGCGTGCTGGTGCCGGTGTTGCTCGGCGTGGTCCTGATCTTCGCCGCCGGCGAGCGGACCGGCGCGATGGCCCCGGACGTGTCGCTGACGGTGTCGGCCCTGTTCGTCGGGGTCGCGCTGGCGGTGACGGCGTTTCCGATGCTGGCCCGGATCATCGCCGAGCGGAACCTGGCCGGCACCCGCTACGGCTCGCTCTCGCTGGGCGCCGGCGCGGTCGACGACGCGGTGGCCTGGATCCTGCTGGCGGGTGTGTTCAGCATCGCCGGCGGCAGCGCCGGGCTGGTGTCGCTGGCCGTCGCCGGCGCGTTCGGTCTCATCGTGGTGCTGGCGGTGGTGGTACGGCTGCGGGGACGTACCGTGCTGCTCGCCGAGCGGGCGGCGCCGGAGAACCTGCTCCTGGTGCTGGTCGGCGTGCTGTTCCTGGTCGCCTGGTACGCGGACGAGATCGGGCTGTACGCGGTGTTCGGGGCGTTCAGTCTCGGCCTGGTCTTCCCGCGTTCGCCGCAGCTGGACCGCTCGGTGGAGACGATCGAGCCGGTGGGCCGGGTGTTCCTGCCGCTGTTCTTCACCTACTCGGGGCTGAACACCGACTTCACCCTGCTGGGCTCCGGTCCGGTGCTGCTGTTCACCGCGGGCTGCGTGCTGGTCGCGGTCGCCGGGAAGTTCGGTGCCTGCTGGCTGGCCGCGCGGGCCGCCGGGGAGCCGAACCGGGTGGCGCTGCGGGTCGGGGCGCTGATGAACGCGCGGGGGCTGATGCAGCTGATCGCGCTCAACCTGGGCCTGGCGGCGGGCATCGTGACCCAGGCGATGTTCAGCGCGCTGGTGGTGGTGGCCATCGTCACGACCGTGATGGCGACGCCGCTGCTGGCGCTGATCGACCGGCGGGAGCGGGGCCGCGAGGAACGGGAGGGCGGCGGCCGGCCGCGGCCGGCGGCCGTCGTGGCCGAGAGTCACTGAGCCGGCCGGGAGGGCACACGGAGAAGGGCCCGGTCCCCTGGGGGGCCGGGCTCTTCCGGTTGTCGTCGCCTTGTCATCCCCGGTCGGCGAGCCGCCGTTTGTCGGGTTTGCCGGCCGGGGTGAGCGGCACCTCGTCGATGAGGGTGAGCCGGGTCGGCGCGCACGCCTCGCCCAGCCGTGCCGCCACCAGCTCCCGCAGTGCGCCGAGCTCGGGTTCGCGCCCGTCGGCGGGGACCACGAAGGCGTGCACGGCCTCCCCGGTGCTGTCGTCGGGGACGGCGGTGACATACGCCTCGGCGACCGCCGGGTGGGTGGCCAGCAGCCGCTCCACCGGACCGGCGTAGTACACGTTGGCGTTGACGATGATCACGTCGCGGGCCCGGCCGGTGAGCCACAGCCGTCCCGCGTCGTCGAGCCGGCCCAGGTCGCGGGTGCGGACCCAGCCGTCCGGGGTGAACACCTCGGCGGTCAGCTCGGGTTCGCGCCAGTAGCCGCCGCACTGCGCCGGGGTGCGGACGAAGAGTTCGCCCTCGGTGCCGGGCGGGGCGGGGCGGCCGTCGGCGTCCCTGACCTCCAGGTCGACGGGCGGGATGCCCAGCGAACCGGGCTCGTCGGCGGGGGTGGCCATGGAGATCATGCCGGTCTCGGTCTGGCCGTAGCCGTGGAAGACGACCGGTCCGAGCACCTCGGCGGCCTCCCGCAGCCGCCCCGGTTCCAGCGGCGACCCGGAGACCATCAGCGCGCGCAGCGGGCCGAGGTCCACGGGTGCCTCCCGCTGGCCGGCCACGAGCCTGGTCAGCCGGGCCACGGTGATGACGCTCGCGGTGGCCCGGTGCCGGACGAAGGCGTCGGGGAAGGCGGGCGGGTCGGCGGTGACCAGGGTGCCGCCGGCGGCCAGCGAGAGCAGGCCGTACTCCATCATGACCTGGCTCGCCAGGGTGCCGAAGACCAGGAACCGGTCGAGGCGCGCGGCGAGTTCGCGGACCGCGGGCGGCCAGGCGTCGGGCTTCAGCGCCCAGGCCGCGGTCAGCGCCGCGTAGGTCTGGGCGCAGGCCTTCGGAAGGCCGGTGCTGCCGCTGGTGTGCAGCAGCCGGGCGACGTCCCCGGGCCGGGCGGTGACCTGGGGCCGGGCGCCGTCGTCCGGCGCCGACAGCAGGTCGTCGAGGGCGAGGACGGGCCCGGACGACGGGGTGTCCGGCGCGTCGGTGATCCGGTGGGTGACGTCCGTGAGGAGGTGGTCGCGCTGGCGGTCGGTCAGGCCCGGCCGGACGCCGACCACCCGGGCGCCGACGACATGGGCGGCGACGACCGCGGCGAACGCCTCGGGGCTGACGCCCAGCAGCAGCGCGACCCCGTCACCGGGGCCCACCCCGCGCTGCCGCAGGCCGTTCGTCACCCTCCGCACCAGGGCGAGGAGTTGGCCGCCGGTGACGGCCCGGTCCAGGTGCTCGAAGACGACGCGGTCGCCGGCCGCGTCCAGCAGGTCCAGGACACCGCCGGGGAATGGCTCAGTCAAGGCAGGCCTTCAGATACGCGGTGAGCGGCTGCTGGTGGACGGCCGGGATGTCCCAGTCGTTCTCCAGGTTCTCCGCGAGGTGGTGGGTGCCGTCCAGGACGCCGTCGCGGTAGTGGCGGACGACGGGGTGCAGGTAGACGGAGTCGGCGGCGTGCTCGACGTCGTTCTCGACGACGCGCGGGACGCTGATGTCGAACGGGTCGACGTCGTCGTGGCCGGGCCCGTACTCCAGGTCGACGGTGAACCGGTGGTCGGCGGCGCCGAGACCGCCGTCGGTGACGTGGGCGAGCGGGACCTCTTCCTGGTAGCGGGCCTGGTTCCCGTCCACGGTGACCACGTCGCCGAGGAATCCGAACTGCTGCCACAGTCCGGAGGAGCGGTTGACGCGGGCGACGAGGGCGTCGGCGATGGCCTCCGGGGTCGCGGGCAGCTCCCGGGCGGGCCAGGGGGTGTCGTGGTAGCGGGCGTCGAGGATGTGGCCCAGGGCCCGGACGCCGTAGCGGAAGCCGTGGATGAAGCCGTTGGTGAACTTCTTGAAGTCGCGCTGCTGGGTGAGCGTGCCAGCGAAGTAGAGGCCGGGGACGTTCACCGACTCGTAGGCGGAGGTCTGTTCGGGGAACCGGTCGTCGATGACGAGGGCGGGGCGGCAGGTGGCGTCGAAGACGCTCGCGTCGAAGCGGAAGCCGGCCGCCACGATGATCCGGTCGTAGCGCAGTTCACGCAGCCGCTCAACGGTGCGGGCGTAGCGGAACACCACCCGGAAGCCGCCCTGAGGGGTCTTCTCGATGCTCTCCACGGTGCCGTCCAGGACGGCGTTCTGCGACTTGAGCTGGTAGCTGTCGAGGAAGTTGTTGTTCACCGCGCGCAGATGGCCGACGAAGTGGGTCTGCCAGGCCATCTTCAGCGAGTGCGGGCCCGCCACGTGGATGACGGCCGCCTTCGCCATCAGTGACTCGGCGGTCTCGAAGGCGGAGTTGCCCTTGCCGACGACCAGCACCCGCTGGTTGGTGAAGGAGGCCGGGTCGGTGTCGAAGTCGTCGTAGCGTTCGGCGAGTTCGATGCCGGTGATGGGCGGTACGTTGAGGCGGGAGACGCCGGTCGCCACCACGATCCGGCGGGCCTGCCAGGTCCGTCCGGCGGCGTCCAGCACGGTGAAGACGCCGTCGGCGCGGGAGACGCGGACGACTTCGGTGCCGTATTCGACGCGGACGCCGGTCCGCTCGGCGTAGTCGGCGAGATAGCGCACGAAGTCGTCGGCGCGGGGGAAGTAGTCGTCGCTGTACCGGGTGAACAGCAGCTCCGGGTCGTCGCTGAGCAGCGAGTTCCAGTCCATCCGGAGGCGCAGCTCCGGGTCGCTGTAGCCGGTGTTGACCTTGTTGACGGATATCAGCTGCCGATGCCGGGGGAAGCGGGTGAAGAACGTTCCCGGGCCGTTTCCCCGCTCCAGGACGACGTAGTCGCGTCCGTCGCGTTCCAGGGAAGCGGCGAGCTGAAGTCCGGCCGGTCCGGCCCCGATGATCAGGTAATCGCGCACCATGCACGGGACGCTAGCGGCGCGAAATCAGAAGGCTCTGAGATTGCCGGCCGGCGCGGCGACGGGGGCGTCGGCGGGCTCCGGATGACCGGCCGGCTCCGGGTGACCGGCCGGGGCGGGCGCCGGGCGGGCGGCGGCGGGCTCCAGGCGCAGGACGGCCGCCTCGTCCGGGGTGCCGGGCGCCGCCTGGTAGACCACCATGCGCTGGCCGCCGGTCCGGGCCAGCCGCATGACCTCGTAGGTCAGCGTCATCAGGCCGGCCTTCGGGTGCCGGAACGTCTTCTGGCCGCCGCCGCGTTCGCAGACGTCGTAGCGCTCCCAGAGCCGGGCGAAGTCCGGGGACTTCACGACCAGTTCGCCGACCAGGGCGGTCAGCTCCGCCGACTCCGGGTCGGCGCCGGCGACCGCGCGCAGGTGCGCCACCGAGGAGGCGACGGTCGCCTCCCACGGCTCGTACAGGATCCGGCCGACCGGGTGCAGGAAGAGGTAGCGGGTCAGGTTGCGCCGCTCCTCGGGCCACTCCCACAGGCCGGGCAGCAGCCGCCGGGCGGGCGGGTTCGCGGCCAGCACCCGGTTGAAGCGGTTCACCACGTAGGCGGGCATCGGGCGGACCGACTCCAGCATCCGCAGGACCGAGTCGCGGACGGTGTGGTCGGAGGTGGCCGGCAGTTCGGAGATCCGGCCGGAGGCCAGTTCGGCCAGTTCGTGCAGGCGTTCGTAGGCGTCGCCGCGCAGTCGCAGGGCGCGGCCGAGGGCGTCCACGACGGCGACCGACGGGTTGGTCTCCCGGCCGCGCTCCAGGCGGATGTAGTAGTCGACGCTCACCCCGGCCAGCGCGGCCAGTTCCTCGCGGCGCAGACCGGGGGTGCGGCGCAGGCCCGCGCCGGCCGGGAGGCCGACGTCCTGCGGTCGTACCTGGGCCCGGCGGGCCTTGAGATACCGGCCGAGTTCGGTGCCCCGCGCGTCCCCTGCCCCTGCTGTCGCCATCCGCCCATTCTGACAGGCGGCCGGAGCGCGTGCGGGGCCCTGTCACTGCCTGGAACGCGGCACCTCCGGTACAGCGCGGTCTGCCGGGCGGCGGCGCCGCGGCCCAGAGTGGTTCCCGGAGCGGGCGGCCCGGCCGCCGGGGCCCAGGGGGTGCGTGGCACCGGGCCGCGGCCCGGCGGCCGGTACCGCCCGCCCGTCCCGTCGCTTTCCTTCTCTTCGAGGAGTTCCGCCGTGCCCGCTCTCCGTCGCCGGTCCCCCGCCCACGGCTCCGTCCCGTCCTCGCCCCCGCGCCACGCCGGGCGCGGTGCTCCGCCGGGGCCGGACCGTCCGGCGGCGCGCGGCGCGCTCGCCCTGGTCGCGGGGCTGCTCGGCTTCACCGTGATCACCATCGACGTCTCGGCCGTGAACATCGCGCTGCCCGCGATCCAGGACTCGCTCAGCGGCGGGATGGCGGGGCTGCAGTGGGTGGTCGACGCGTACACCCTCACGTTCGCGGCGCTGATGCTGTCCGCCGGCGCCCTGGCCGACCGGGTCGGTGCCCGCCGCGCCTACGCCTGGGGGGTGGCCCTGTTCACCGTCGCCTCCCTGGCCTGCGCGCTCGCCGGGGACATCGGCGTGCTGACCGGCGCGCGGGTGGCGCAGGGCGGGGCGGCGGCGATCGTGCTGCCGGCCTCGCTGGCGCTGATCCGGCACGCCTACGACGACGCCCGGGCCCGGGCCCGCGCCATCGCCCTGTGGACGGTCGGCGGGTCGGTGGCGATGGCGGCGGGTCCGGTGCTGGGCGGGCTGCTCACCGACACGGCCGGCTGGCGGGCGGTGTTCCTGCTGAACCTGCCGGTCGGCGCGGTGATCCTGGGTCTGCTGATCCGGGTGCCCGCCTCGCCGCGCCGGCCCGCCGCGCTGGACGGCGCCGGGCAGCTCACGGCCGTACTGGCGCTGGCGGCACTGGCGTTCGCGGTGATCGAGGGCGGGCACCGGGGCTGGACCAGCGGCCCGGTCCTGGCGGCCGCGGCGCTCGCGGTCGGCTCCGGATACGCCTTCTACGCGGTGGAGCGCCGGCAGCGGCGGCCGATGGTGCCGCTGGACCTGCTGACCGACCGCCGGGTCGCCGTCCCGCTCGCGGTCGGCTTCGCCGTCAACGCCGCCTTCTACGGCGGGATATTCCTGCTCGGGCTGTACTACCAGCAGGTGCGCGGCATGTCGGGGACCGTGGCCGGGCTGATGTTCGTCCCCATGTCGGCGCTGGTGACGGCGACCAACCTGGTCTCGCCGCGGCTGGCGGAGCGGATCGGGCGGCGGCCGGTGATCGTGGCCGGGCAGCTGGTGTTCGTCGGCGCGATGCTGGCGCTGCTGCCGCTGGCCGCGCGCACCCCGGTGTGGCTGGTGCTGGTGCTGCTGGTGCCGTTGAGTGTCGGCGGGGCGCTGGTGGTGCCCGCGCTGACCGCGCTGCTGATGGACGCCGTGCCGGGGGAACGCGCGGGGACGGCGTCGGGGCTGCTCAACTCGCTGCGGCAGACCGGCGGCGCGCTGGCCGTCGCCGTGTTCGGCAGTCTGCTCGCCGCGCCGGACGGCGGCTTCTCGCTGCCGGGCATGCGGACCGGTCTGCTGCTCGTCGCCGCCCTGCTGCTGGCCACCGCGGTCCTGTCCCGGCTCGTACTGCCCCGGGAGTGACCCGGCCGGCTCAGGTGCCGGCGGTCCGGTCGGCGGGCGGCCGGACCGGGGCCGGGTCCGCCGGGTCCGCCGCCATGTCCTGGGCGCCGATCACGGAGAGCAGTTCCAGCCGGCCGGCGCCCTCGGTGCCGGGCGGGGCGGTGAACCACAGCAGCCGCTGGCAGCCGTCCTCGCTGAACAGGCTGTGGCAGTCCAGCTCGATGACGCCCAGGACCGGATGGACGATCCGTTTGTGATCGGTCCGTCTGAGGGCGACGTCGTGGGTGTCCCACAGGGCGCTGAACTCGGGGCTGCGCCGCCGCAGTGCGGCGACCATCCGCCGGACCCGGACGTCGGCGCCGCGCCGGGCGGCCACGGCCTGGAGGTCGGCGACGAAGACCCGGGAGTGGTGGGGGTGGTCCTCGGCCGGGTAGAGGGCGCGGGCGTCCGGGTCGGTGAACCAGCGGTGCACGAGGCTCGCCCCCGGTCCGCGCACCGCCGGAGGTCTGCCGACGAGCGCGACGGCCGGCGGGTTCTGCACCAGGGTCTCGTGCAGGTCGGTGATGATCTGGGCGGGCGTGCTGCCGAGCCGGTCCAGCAGCCCGAGCAGGGCGGGCTGGACGTGCGCGTCCGGTCCGTGCGCGGCCGGCGGCAGCGGCCGCCGCGCGAGGTGGAACAGGTGGTCGCGGGTGTCGCCGTTCAGGCGCAGCGCCCGGGCGAGGGCGGCCAGCACCTGCGCC
Source organism: Streptomyces sp. JW3 (assembly GCF_052216785.1). Classification (NCBI taxonomy): domain Bacteria; kingdom Bacillati; phylum Actinomycetota; class Actinomycetes; order Kitasatosporales; family Streptomycetaceae; genus Streptomyces; species Streptomyces sp. JW3. The sequence continues at coordinate 23,797 of NZ_JBQOUX010000076.1, forward strand.
GAGGGCTGGGCGCCGCGGCCGCGTTCCAGCTCGGTGTAGTAGTCGGCGGAGAGGCCGGCCAGCTGGGCGACCTCCTCGCGCCGCAGCCCGGGCACCCGGCGCCGGGGGCCGGCGCTCAGACCGACGTCCGCGGGCCGGATCCGGTCGCGCCGGGACTTGAGGAAGGCACCGAGTTCCGAGTGGTTCACGTCCCCCATCGTCACGCACACCGGCAGCCGTGAGCCAGGGGACGGCGACCCCAGGGTGCGGACCACTCTGGCCGGGCCGGGCGCCGTCGACCAGGCTGGGGCCCGCAGCATCCACCGCCGGTCCGCACAAGGAGAGCCACCACCATGCCGTTCGCCAACTTCAAGGTCCCCGCCGGTTCCCTCGACGACCGGCGGAAGCAGGAGATCGTCACCCGCGCCACCGAACTGTTCGTCGACGTCTACGGGGAGCGGGCCCGCGCCACCACCCTGGTCCTGGTCGAGGAGGTCACCGACGGCGGCTGGGGCATCGGCGGCCACGTCCTCACCCTCGCCGCGCTGGGCGGTTCGCCCGAGGACTGACCATCCGGCTACGGTCCACGGGAGCGGCCGGACCGACGCCGGAAAGGGACGACATGCGCTTCACCGACGGCCCCCGTACGCACTGCGAGGTGACCGTGGCGGCCGAACCGGGCCGGGTCTGGGAGCTGGTGACCGACATCGGACTCCCGGCCCGGCTCAGTCCGGAACTGCGCCGGGTCGCCTGGCTCGACGGCGCGGACCGGCCCGCGCTCGGCGCGCGCTTCGAGGGCCACAACCGGCATCGGCTGCTCGGCCGGTGGCGCACCGTCTCCCAGGTGACCGAGCTGATCCCGGGCCAGGTCTTCACCTGGGCGGTGACGGACGCCGACGGCCACTACGGGCCGCCCACTTCGGACCCGGCCCGGCCGATGGCGGTCTGGAGCTACACGCTGGCGGCCGAGGAGGACGGCACCCGGCTGCGCCAGTCGGTGCGGGTGGGGCCGGGCGCCAGCGGCCTCACCCGGGCGATCGAGCGGTGGCCGGACCGCGAGCCGGACATCGTCGCCGCCCGGCTGGCGGAACTGCGCGAGGGCATACGGGAGACCCTGGCCGGCCTCAAGGTGCTCGCGGAGACGGACGCCGGCGGCCGGTGGTCCACGGCGGCGGGCCCGCGGCGCGCGTAGCCGGCTTGGCGGCGCTCCCGTACGCCGCCGGGCAGGCCCAGCGGCTCGCCGGCGTCCTGCTCCGCACCGCCCACCGTGCCCTGGACCGTTCCTGAACGGGCCCCTGGGCGCTTCCTGGGCGATTCCCTGACGAGGGACGCGACGTGACCGGTCGGGGCGCGAACTCGTTGCGGTGGGCGTGTACTCCATCACCGCGACCGATCGCGCCTTCCTCACGATGCGGCGGCCCCCCGTGGCCGGATTCTTCCTCGACTTCGACGGCCGGGCGCCGTCCCTGGACGAGCTGGCGCGGCGCGTCGTGCGCCGGTCGGGCTCGCTGCCCACGCTGAACCGCCTGCTGCCGACGGGCTCCGCCCGGCACTGGCCCGTGCGGTCCGGCCCCATCGATCCGGACGTCCACGTCCACCACTGGCACGTCCCGGACGCCACGGACACCCCGGACGGGGACCGGGCGCTCCAGGAGGCGTGCGAGGCCCTGCTGACCCGGGAGCTGCCCGGTCCGGGGCAGCCGCCGTGGGACTGCTGGCTGCTCACCCGGCCGTCCGCCGAGCGGTTCCGGGTGTGCTTCCGCGTGCACCACGGCCTGCACGACGGGGTCGGCGCCGCGCACAGTGCCCTCGCCCTGCTCGCGGACACCCCGGTGAACGGGCCCCGGCTGTATCCCGGCGCCGGCCCCGGCCTGCGCGCGGGCCTGCGCGCGATGCGGGAGACGGTCGCGCCCGTGCTCCGCCCGGGAACGCCCTGGCACACGATGCGCCGGGTGTCCGGGCCGGGCGGTGGCGCGCGGTGGGCGCACGGCGATGTGCCGCTGGCCCGGCTGCGCGCCCTGGCGGACACCCATGGCGCCAGCGTGAACGACATCGCGGTGGCCGCGCTGGCGCTCGCCCTGCGGTCGTGGAGCACGGAACTGGCGCTGCCCGACGCGCCGTCGCCGGCCCGGACGCTGGTGGCGATGTCCACCCGGCGGCCGCCGGAACGGCTCCGGCCGGGCAACCACGTCGCCTTCCACCGGCTGTATCTGCCGGTGTCCGCCGCCACGCTGGCCGCCTCGGCGGCCGAGGTGCGCCGGCAGACGGACGCCGTACGGCTCTCGCGCCGCCGCGACGCCCTGCGCGCGCTGCTGGACCTGCCCGGTCCGCTGGCGCCCGGGGTGCGCGGGCTGCGGGCCGTGATCAACCCCCGGCTCTACCCCTTCGTGGTGAGCAGCGTGTCCTTCCCGGACACGTTCAGCTGCTTCGGCGGCCGGCTGGGCGCGGCCTCGCTGTTCCTGCACGTCGGCGACGACGAGCAGCGGTTCGTGTACCTGTCCTTCACCCGCACCCCGGACACCGTGCGCTGCACGGTGGTCACCGACGCCGCCCGGGCGCACACCACCGCGCTGCCCCGGCACTGGGTGCGGGCGCTCAGCTGACGGCGGCCGCCGGGGTCCGCGCGACGGAGGCGAGGAGGGCCAGCTTGTCGGCGCTGTCGGTGCCGGGGTCCGGGTGCAGCAGCACCAGCATCTGGCCCGCCGTACCGCCGATGTGCAGCTTCTCCGCGTTCAGCCGCAGATCGCCGACCTGCGGGTGGGCGAAGCGCATCGGCGCGCCCTCGCACACCTGGACGTCGTGCCGGGCCCAGAGCCGGCTGAAGCGAGGGCTCTCCAGGCAGAGCCCGCCGACCAGCTCGACGAACCGGGGGTCGTCGGTGTCGGTGCCGATCGACTGGCGGAAGACCGCGACCGCGCCCTCGGTGGTCTCCTCCCAGTCCGGGTGGAGGGCCCGGTCGGCGGGGTCGCAGAACAGGCCCCACAGCCGGTTGACGCCCGCCGCCAGCCGCGGTGACAGCGCCGTCGCCAAGGGGTTGGCGGCGAGGATGTCGAAGTAGCGGTCCTCGACCAGCGCGGGCAGCGGGAGCGTGCTGACGAGCTGGGCGATGCCCGCGGGGACGGTTTCCGGCCGGCGCCGGTCGGGCCGCCGGCGCGGCCGGGTGGCGCCCAGGCGCAGCAGGTAGGCCGTCGCGTCGTCGTCGAGCCGCAGGACGCGGGCCAGCGCTTCGAGGACCTGCACGGACGGGTTGCGGTCCCGGCCCTGCTCCAGGCGCAGGTAGTAGTCGGCGCTGATGCCGGCGAGCATCGCGACCTCTTCGCGGCGCAGTCCCGGCACCCGCCGGATCCCCACCGCGGGGATACCGGCCGCTTCTGGGGTGACCAGCTCGCGGCGGGCGCGCACATAGTCACCGAGCAGGTTCGGTTCGTCGGTCATCCGTCCACTGTAGGGCGCGGTTCCGGGCCGCTGCCTGGTCCTGTCACCCCCAGGATCCCGGGGGCCCTGGCCGGTCCGGCGGCCGGTGCGCATCGTGATCCGTGGCGTGCACGCCGCACGTCCGGATCCACCCAGCGAGGAGCCCCACCCATGCCGACCTATCTGCTCGTACACGGCGCCTGGCACAGCGGACGGGCCTGGGACCGGGTGGTCCCGCTGCTGTCGTCGGCCGGCCACCGGGCGCTGGCGCCGTCCCTGACCGGGTACGGCGACAAGGCCCACCTGCTCGGTCCCGAGGTGGGACTCGACACCCACGTCGACGACATCGTGGGACTCCTCGTCGAGGAGGACCTCACCGATGTGGTGCTCGTGGGGCACAGCTACGCCGGGCTGGTCGTCGCGGCGGTGGCGCACCGGGTCCCGGAGCGGATCGCGCACCTGGTCTTCCTCGACGCGATGGTCCCGCTGGACGGCGAGAGCGCGGCCGACGTCATGCCCGTGACCCGGCACCTGATCGACCGGGCACTGAAGTCGGAGAGCGGCTGGCGGGTGCCGCCGCTGCCCGAACTGCCGCCGCCGGCCGGGCTGTTCGGGATCACCGACCCCGCGGACATCGCCTGGGTGCGGTCGATGGTCTCGGACCACCCGGTGCGCTGCCTCCAGCAGCCGGTCCGGCTGGACAACCCGGCCGCCGACCGGATACCGCGCACCCACATCCACTGCGTGGCCGGCGTGCCGGAGGGGTTCGCCCGGCGGCCGGTGCCCGCCACGCAGCCGAACGGGACCGAGGCGCGGGTGTGGGAGCTGCCGACCGGTCACGACTGCATGGTGACCATGCCGGGCGAACTCACCGCGCTGCTGCTCCGCCTCGCCCCGGCGGCGGCCGTCACGACCCGCTCGGCGCGCGGCTGAGGTCCACGACGCAGAAGAGGTTGTCGTCGGGGTCGGCGAGGACCACGAAGTCGGGCTCGGGCGGGTAGAGGCCCCAGTCGACCGCTCGGGCGCCGAGCCCGATCAGCCGCCGGACCTCGGCCTCCTGCTCCGCCGTACTGTCCGTGAACAGGTCCAGGTGCAGCCGGGGGCGCGACGCGGCCGGGGACGCGCTGCGCAGCAGGCCGAGCGCCCGACCGGAGCCGTCGGCGTGGTCGAGCGTGCGCCAGGTCTCGCTGCGCCACTCCTCGGTGGCGACCAGGTCCAGCGCCCGGGTCCAGAAGGCCACCGCGCGCGGCAGGTCGGTGACACCGATGACGGGGATTCCGAGTCTCAGCATGGGGCGAGGCTAAGGGTTTCACCGGCCGTGGTGCTCGGTGCGGGTGGGCGGTGCGGGCCCAGGGGGTACGGCGGTCAGTCGTCCGGGGTCCATCCCGGGCGGCGGCGCGCCGGGCCGGCCAGGACCAGGTGCTCGACGGCCGCGTACCGCTCGCGTTCGCGCCGGGCGCCGCGGCGGCCGCCCCACAGGGTGCCCAGCCAGCCGAAGGCGAAACCCAGCGGCACCGACACCAGGGCGGTGGTCGAGAACGGGAACCAGTTGAAGTCGGCCTCGGGGAAGGCCGCCGCCGGGGCGCCGGAGACCAGCCGGGTGCCGGACATCAGGACCAGGGTGACGGCCGAGCCGCCGATCAGGGTGCACAGCAGGCCGGTCCGGCTGAAGCTGCGCCAGAACAGGGTGAAGACCAGGGCGGGGGCGATGGCCGAGGCGCCCATGCAGAAGGAGAGCGTGGCCAGCGGCTGGAGGCTGCGGTGCTGGGCCAGGGCGGCCAGCACCACCACCGGGACGCCGACGACCAGCGCGGAGACCCGGGCCAGGGTCATCTCGCGCACCGGCGGCAGGCCCGCGCGGCGGGAGGCGATGACGTCGTGCGCCAGTGAGTTGGCGCAGGCCAGCGTCATCCCGGCGACCGAGGCGAGCAGGGTGAGGAAGACCGCCGTGGTGACCGTGCTGAACAGCAGGCTCTCCACCCGGGACACCTCGGGGCCGAACGCGGCCCGCGCGCCCAGCAGGTAGGCGGTGCTGCCGCGCGGGTCGGCCGCGGTGATCCCGGCCCGGCCGACCAGCGCCGTCGCGCCGATCCCGATGACGGTGATCACCAGCATGAACAGGGCCACCGACGACACCGCCCAGGACATGGTGCGCCGCACCTGCCGGGCGCTGCCCGCGGTGTACATGCGCATGGTGACGTGCGGCAGACAGGCGCCGCCCAGCACGATGGCGACCTGGGTGCTGACCATGTCGGCGCCGGGGTGGGGTCCGTCCGCGAACTGGAGCCCGTAGCGCAGGAACGCCTCGCCGGCCCCGCTGCGCCGCGCGGCCGTGTCGACCATCGCCCGGGGGTGCCAGCCGAAGGTGTGCAGGACGAGGACGGCGACGACCAGCCCGGAGCCCAGCAGGATGACCGTCTTGAGGATCTGGATCAGCGCGGTGCCCTTCATCCCGCCGAGCGCCGCGTAGCTGATCATCAGCAGTCCCGCGCCGGCGATGCACCCCGTCTTCATCGCGCTGTCGGAGAAGCCCAGGATGAACGCCAGCAGCTGTCCCACGCCGGCCAGTTGCACGATCATCATCGGGACCAGCGACAGCAGCGTCACCGCGCACGCCGTGATGCGCACGGTCCGTCCCGGCATCCGTCGGCCCAGCGCGTCGCCCATGGTGAACCGGCCGGTGTTGTGCAGGGGTTCGGCGAGCAGCACCATCAGCAGCAACAGGGACAGCAGCGTGCTGAGGGCGAGCACGACGCCGTCGTAGCCGGACAGCGCGATGACCCCGCCGATGGTGAGCACGGTCGCGGCGGAGATGTAGTCGCCGGCCACGGCCAGGCCGTTGCGCAGCGGCGACAGCGAGCGGTAGCCGGTGTAGAACTCCTCCAGGTCGTCCCGGTCGGGGCCGGTCAGCACGCACAGCAGCAGGGTGACGGTGACGACGCTGCAGAACGCGACCAGGGACCAGGACTGGGCGGAGCCGCCGAGGTCCGTCATGCCGGGGGCTGCCCGTCACCGCCGGCCGGACGCCCGTATCCGCTGACTCTGTGGGCCAGCGGATCGACGTACCGTTTCGCCGCGTATTCGAACAGGACGACGGCCAGCCAGGTGACCGGCACCTGGGCCAGGGCCAGCAGCAGTCCCGTGGGCAGGCCGCCGAGCGCGGGGCGGGCCATGAAGCCGGGGGCCTCGACGCTGAGCGCTAGGAAGACGGCGAAGTAGCCGAGGGCGGCGAAGGTGGCGACCCGCCGCTGCCACCGGCAGGCGCGCCGCAGCACCCGCAGCGCGCGGTGGTAGCCGGACCAGGAGGCCGAGCCGGCCCGCTCCCGCGGTCCGGCCGGGTAGGACTCCGAGCTGTCACAGGACATCTGAAGTCTCCTAGCGCGCGGCAGGGGCCCGACCTTCATCGCACGCTATGCGGGTGCCACCGGACGCGAAGGGTTTTCCGTTGAACTGTCCGGCGGGTCGGCGTCCGGCGCCGGTCGCGCCTGTGACCGGTGGTGCCGGTGGGCCGACGGGGGCCGCAGATGCCCGCCGCGCCGCGTTTCGCGCCCTGCCTCTCCCCCGTTCGCCGTATCCGCCCCTACGTCCGGTGTCGCGGTGGCGGGACGTGCGTCGGTCCCGGTCCGGCCGGGGCGGCGGCTACTCCGTGCCGACCAGGCGGGGCACCGGCGGCAGCGGTGCGTGGTCCGGGGACGCCTGGAACGCCTGGATCACGAAGGCGGCGAAGCGGCGGGAGGCGGCGGCCCCGGCGGCCCGCGTCGGCGCCTGGATGCCCCGGTTGGCCATCAGGACGAGGATCAGGTCGTCCAGCGCGAAGTCGGGGCGCAGCCGGCCGGCCTCCTTGGCGCGCCGGGCCAGCGCGGCGACCGCCCGCAGGGTCTGTGCCCGGCCGTCGGCCAGGTCCACCGCCTCGGGGCAGGCCGACACGAAGGCCGCGGTGGCCAGGTCCCGCTTGGTCGGGAAGCGGCGGTACAGGGTGGCCGGGCCGACCCCCGCGTGCCGGGCGACCTCCCGCATCGGTACGTCCAGGCCCCGGGAGGCGAACAGGGCGCGGGCGGCGTCGAGGACGCGGTCGCGGTTGTCGCGGGCGGCCGAGCGCAGGGAGTGAGGCAAAGGGTCGGTCACCGCTCTCACTTCAGCGAAGTGGACGGGGTGCTGCCCCTGGAGCGGGCCGAGCGGGCGCACCGGGCGATGGACGCCGGTGAGGTCTTCGGCCGGATCGTCCTGACGCCGTAGCCGGCGCCGGCTGCCAGTCGGCACTTCTCTGCACTCGGAGCTCAGAGCAAGGCGCGTTCCAGCGTGGTCCGGTGGCCGGCGACCCACTGGCAGGCCCCCCGCACCTCGGTGACCACCCCGGCGTCGCGCAGCCGCGTCGTCGCCGCGTCGCCCGCGGCGGCCCCGGCCTCGATGCCGCGCCAACAGCGGTCCTGCCACCACAGGATGGTGGACACCAGGTTTCGCCGGTCCGCGAGCCCGTAGGCGTCGGCGATCAGCCGTATCCGCCGCGCGGCCTTTGTCGCGTCGGCGACGGACGGGCCGAGGGCCAGGAACTGCCGGCACAGGTGGGCGATGTCGTGGACCCGCGCGCCCGGCGCCGCGAGGTCCCAGTCGATGAACGCCACCGGTCGCAGGCCGTCGCCGCCGACCGGCCGGTAGACGGTGTTCCTGGGGGCGAGGTCGTTGTGGCACACGACCTCCCGGGCTCCGGCCAGTGGTGTCCCGGCCGTCAGGTCGTGGAACGCGCGCACCAGCCGGGCGGCCGCCGCCAGGCTCTGGTCCGAGCCGACGGCGGCGGGTTGCCGCGGCTGCCAGGCGACATGGCCGTCGAGGTGGCCGAGGACCTCGCGGCCCCGCTCGTCCACGCCGAGGAAGCGCGGTGCTCCGTCCCAGCCTTCCGCCTCCAGCAGACGCAGCAGGCCGCGCACGAACGCCGCGCGGGCGGGCGCGGGCCGGCGCACCGTGTCGCCGACCCGGACGACGGTGTTGACCAGGCCGCCCGGCAGGGGCACTTCAGGCAGGGGCAGTTCGGACATGCCCCCAGCCTGCCCGATCACCGCCGGGCGCGTCGGGTCGGCCGCCGGGTGTTCGTTCCGGGCGAAGCGGGCCGTGTCCGGCGGCCGGGGCTGTCAGGGTGCCCTCATGAAGACGACACCGGACGGCCGGCCCGTCCCGCCGATGCGCGCCGCCGAGCGTCCCATGCTGGATGCCTGGCTGGACTTCCACCGCGCGACGCTCGCCCTGAAGTGTTCCGGCCTGCGGGACGACCAGGCACGACGGGCCTCGGCTCCGCCGTCCACGATGACCCTGCTGGGCCTGGTCCAGCACCTGGCCGAGGTCGAACGGCACTGGTTCCAGGGCGTGTTCGCGGGCCTGGACGTACCCCCGGTGTTCGGCGCGGACAACCCGGACGGCTTCGGCCTCCGGCCCGGCCAGGGGCTGGACGAGGCCCTGGCCGTCTGGCGGGCGGAGGTCGCCCGGAGCCGGGAGATCGTCGCCGGCGCGTCCCTGGACGACCTGGGCCGGCTGTCCGCCGAGGAGGCCGGCCGCGTGGGCGCGGAGGGTGTCTCGCTGCGCTGGATCATGGTGCATCTGATCGAGGAGTACGCCCGGCACAACGGTCACGCCGACCTGCTCAGGGAAGGCGTCGACGGGGTCACGGGGGCGTGAGGGGCCGCCGGGCCGGCGCGGGTGAGGACGGGCACGGGGTCGGCGCACACGGAGGGCCGGATGACTCACGAGGCCCGGACAGCTCGGAGGGCCCTGGACGACTCGGAGACCCTGGACGACCCGAAGAACTTCGGACGACTTGAAGGGCCTCGGGCAACCCGGAGGACCCCGGGCAACCCGAAGGGCCCCGGACGACCCGAAGAACCCCGGACGACCCGAAGAACCCCGGCGGCTCGAGGGACCCGGGCTCGCGCGGACTACCATCGTCCCGTGTCCTCGTGCTCCCGCCCACCCGCGGCCCGCCGCACCCTGCTCGCGCTGGCCGCCGCGGTGGCCGCGTCGAGTCCGGCGGCGGGTCCCGGCCGCACGCGGGTGCGGTCGCTGGTGCTGGCGACCGGACTGTCGGGCGCGCCGTACGGCACCTTCGGCCGCCGGCTGGCCCGGGAGATCGACCGGCGGGTGGACGCGCTGCGCATCGACGTGGTGAACACCTCGGCGAGCATCCGCAACCTCCGGCTGCTCGGGGCCGGCGACGCCGACCTCGGGCTGGTGCTCGGGGACAGCGCGGCGGACGCCTACGAGGGGACCGGTGGGTTCGTCCGGCCGCTGCCGGTGTCGGCGCTGGCCCGCATCTACCTCAACTACACCCACCTGGTGGCGCGGCCGGCGGCCGGGGTGGCCACTGTCTCCGGCCTCGCCGGGCTGCGGGTCTCGCTCGGCGCCCAGGGGTCGGGGACCGTCACCGTCGCCCGGCGGATCCTGGCCGCCGCCGGGCTCGGCGGGCGGGTGCACCGCTGCTACCTGGGACTGGACGACTCGGTGCGGGCGCTGCGGCGCGGTGAGATCGACGCGTTCTTCGCCTCCAGCGGAGTGCCTGCCGGCGCCGTCACCGCGCTGTCGGCCGCCCGGCCCGTCAAGCTGGTCCCGCTGGACGGGCTCGCGCGGGTGCTGCGGGCCGAGCACGGACCGGCGTATGTCGATGTGTCGATTCCGGCGGGGACCTACGGGCAGGAGTCCGAGGTGCCGACGGTCGGGGTGCCGACGTATCTGATGGCCCGCTCGGCGGTGCCCGTCCAGGCCGCGTTCGAGGTGACCCGGGCGATGTTCGCGGCGCGGCAGACCCTGCCGGGGCCGGAGGTGCCCGGTGCCTACCTGGACGAGCGGTACGCGATCGGCACCGACCCGGTGCCGCTGCACCCGGGCGCCGTGCGGTACTACCGGAGCGTCTACGGCTGAGCGCGCCGCACCCGGTCACCGGCGGGCAGCCGGAACTCCACCACCAGGCCGTGCGGCCGGGCCGCCCGCAGGGCGAGGGTGCCGCCGGCCGCGCGGGCCAGTTCGTCGGCGATGGCCAGCCCCAGTCCGCTGCCGTCGACGCCGCTGTGCCGGGGGGAGCGCCAGAAGCGGTCGCGGGCGGCGGCGAGTTCCGCGTCGTCCAGCCCGGGGCCGTCGTCCTCGATCCGCAGCAGTACGTCCCCGGCGCCCGGGTCGCCGTCGCGGACCGTGACGGCGACGGTGCCGCCGCGCGGGACGAACTTGACGGCGTTGTCGACGGCGATGTCCGTGATCCGGCCGGCGGTGTCGGGCGGGCAGCGCACCACCAGGGCGGCGGGCAGACCGGTGCGCAGCCGCACGCCCGCCGCCTCGGCGACCTCCGCCCAGACGCCGAGCCGGGGGGCGAGTTCGGCGGCCAGGTCGACCGGCTCGGCCCGCGCGGCGCCCTTGGCCTCGATCCGGCCGAGGGTCAGCAGGTCCTCCAGGAGGGTGCCGATGCGGTCGAGTTCCTCCATGGCGCTGTGGTAGCGGTCGGCGCCGGAGTCCAGCAGGTGCGGGCGCAGGTTCTCCAGCCGGAGGCTGAGCACGGCGAGCGGGGTGCGCAGTTCGTGGGAGGCGTCGGAGACGAAGGCGCGCTGCTTGTCGAGGGCCGCGGCGACGGCGTCGGCCATGGCGTTGAACCGCGACTCGAGGCGGCGCAGCTCGGAGGGTCCGCCGCCGGTGTCCGGGACCCGGGCCGTCATCCGGCCCTGGGCGATCGCCTCGGTGACCGCGTCGAGTTCGTCGACCGGCCTCAGCGCCCAGCGGGCCAGCCGCCGCGCGGCCTCCACCGCGAGGGCGAAGGCGACCGCCGCGCCCCCGGCCAGGGTGAGCCACACCAGCAGGACGTCGTCGCGGGCCTCGGAGGTGGGGGCGGCGAGCAGCACCACGCCGGTCACCTGGGCGTCACTGCCCACGGGTTCGGCGATCAGCACCCGGTCCGGTCCGAAGACGGTGACGAGCGGGAGGCGCGAGGTGGTGCGGCCGGCCAGCGCCCGGCGCAGCGGTCCGGCGCCGCCCGGCACCGGGTCGCCGGCGCGGACCAGGACGGTGCCGGAGTCGCGGCGCACCTCCACCGAGGCGCCGTACAGTGCGGCGTAGCGGTCGGCCTCGGCGCGCAGCACGCTCGGGTCGCTGTCCTTGATCGCCCCTTCGGCCAGCTCCGCCAGCCGGGTGGCGTCGGCCCGCCGGGCGAGCAGGAGTTCGGCGGTCCGTTCCTGGGTGTAGGCCAGGCCCAGCGGGACGGACAGGGCGAGCAGGATGCCGCCGATCAGCGTGAGGTAGGTGGCCAGCAGCCGGCGGCGCATCAGCCGCCCAGCCGGTAGCCGACCCCGCGCAGGGTGCGGATCAGGTCGGGCCGGCCGGTCTTGGTGCGGATGCCCCAGACGTGCACGTCCAGGGAGCGGGAGACGGCGAGGAAGGCGTCGCCCCAGACCGCGTCCATGATCTCCTGCCGGCTGCGGACGACACCCGGGGCGCGGGCGAGCAGGCCGAGCACGTCGAACTCGCGGGCCGTCAGGGCGACCTCGCGGCCGGCCACGGTCACCGTGCGGGACGCCAGGTCGATGTGGACGTCGCCGACGTCCAGTTCCTGGGCCTCGGCGGCCCGGGGCTCCCGGCCGGGCGGACCGCTCTGCCCGACGCGGCGGCGTACGGCGTCCATCCGGGCCAGCAGTTCCTTGATGCGGAACGGCTTGGTGAGGTAGTCGTCGGCGCCGGTGCTCAGTCCTTGCAGGACCGTGCGTTCGTCGCCGCGCGCGGTCAGCACGATCACCGGGACGGCGGAGACCCGGCGCAGCTGCCGGAGCATGTCCAGGCCGTCCATGTCCGGCAGTCCGAGGTCGAGCAGGACGAAGTCGGCGCGGTCCTTGCGGCGCAGGCCCTCGTCGGCTCGGCTCACCCGTTCCACCGGGTGGCCGCGCTCGACGAGGGCGGTGGTGAGGGCGTCGGCGAGCCGCTCGTCGTCCTCGATCAGCAGCACACGCATGCGCCCAGGCTAGGCCGTGACCTCGGCGGTCTTCCCCGGGGCCCGCTCGCCCCGGGTGAAGGACACGTCCTTGGTCTCCCGCATGGTCAGGTACACCACCAGGGAGACCGCGGCACAGGCCGTGACGTACCAGTAGAAGCCGGACTCCATGCCGGCGTCCTTGAACCACAGCGCGACGTACTCGGCGGTGCCGCCGAACAGGGCGTTGGCGAGCGCGTACGGCAGGGCGACGCCCAGCGCGCGGACCCGGGCGGGGAACAGTTCGGCCTTCACCAGGGCACTCATCGAGGTGTATCCGGTGATGATCACCAGCCCGGCGATCATCAGCAGCAGGGCGCTGCCGAAGGTGGAGACATGGCCGAGGGCGGTCATCAGGGGGACGGTGAAGATCATCGCGCCGAGGCCGAAGCCGATCAGCAGCGGACGGCGGCCGATCCGGTCCGACAGACCGCCGGCCAGGGGTTGCAGACAGATGAAGACCAGGATGGCGACGAAGCTGACCAGCGAGGCGTCGGTGGTGCTCAGCCCCGCGGTGTTGTGCAGGTATTTGGTCATGTACGTCGAGTACGTGTAGTCGCACAGGGTGCCGCCCATGCTGAAGCCGACGACGAGGGCGACGGTGCGCCGGTACTCCCACAGCCCGCGCAGGGTCCCGCGCTCGTTGCCCGGCCTCGTCTCGGCCTCCTCGGCCACCGCCTCCTCGAAGGCGTCGGTCTCCACCAGGTTGCGGCGCAGCCAGAACACCACGGCGGAGCCCACCGCGCCGACCACGAAGGGGATCCGCCAGCCCCAGGAGGTCAGGGTCTCCTCCGACATGTTCTGCTGGAGCAGGATCTGCAGGCTCAGCCCGATGAGCTGGCCGATCTTCATCGACACCATCTGGAAGCTGGCGAAGAAACCGCGCCGGCCGGCGGGCGCCGCCTCCGCCAGATACGTGGCGCTGGCCGCGTACTCGCCGCCCACCGACAGCCCTTGCAGCAGCCGGGCGAGCAGCAGTACGACCGCGCCCCAGTAGCCGACCTGGGAGTGGGTGGGGGCGACGGCGATGAGGAGCGCGCTGAGCGACATCATCAGCACGGTCACGGTCAGCGCCGCCTTGCGGCCCTTGCGGTCGCCGAGCCGGCCCAGCAGCCAGCCGCCCACCGGCCGCATGAAGAAGCCGACCGCGAAGATGCCGGCGGTGTGCAGGAGTTGCGAGGTGGTGTCGCCGTCGGGGAAGAACGCCGAGGCGAAGTAGACGGAGAAGGTGGAGTAGACGAACCAGTCGTACCACTCGATCATGTTGCCGATCGAGCCACCGACGATCGCCTTCCAGGGGCTCGGCGCGGCGGCCCGCGCGCCCGTCATGGACACAACTGTCTCCAGCCTGTGAGGAAATGGAATACCTGCGGCGAACCCGCATCACCGCAGGTCGCAGCAGCTTGACCGATGACCGGGACGGCAACCAGGGCCTCGGGCGGAGATCTAACCGGTGCTTAAGACTTCGTCCGCGCGGCGCCCGACGGTGCACTCTGCGGGGATGGAGTTCTTCGTCTTCGACGAGCCCGGATACCGGGCCGGGGCCCATCGGGCCGTACTGCCGCGCCGCTGGCACAACATGCTGGGACGCACCATGGGGGACTTCGCCGGCGGCCGCGGCGACGGCACCCGGTACCGCGGTACTCGTCCGGGCGACGGACGCGGCCGCGGCGCGTGCCGTGCCTTCCTGGCACCGGTCGGCCACGCCCATGTCGAGGTGCGCGCCTGGCCTGGCGGCCCGGCGGTGCGGATCAGTTCGCCGCAGGGGCCTGCCGGGAGGCCGGGGGCGTGCGGCCGGGCCGTGCCGAGGTGTGCGGCCGCCGCCGCGAACGCCGCTGCTCGGTCACCGCGTCGGCCGCTCCAGGGCCCGGACGTCCCAGGCCGGCGCCTGGGCGGGGTCCGGGTGCGGGTCGGCCCGGTGGTGCGCGAGGGTGCGGCGGTGCGGGGGTTCGCCCGTGACGCCGGTCCTGGCCCACAGGGCGAGCAGGGCGCGGCGAGCGGAGTCGGCGTCCCCCGAGTGGCCTTCGGCGACGGCCCGGCCGACGGTGGCCTGGCCGGGGCCGGTGGCGGCGGGTGCGGATGTCACGTCACGGGGCTCCGGTCGGCGCTGACGGGCATGGCCAGCGTGGTGAGGTCGCCGCGGTCGGCGGAGCGGACGGTCATCGGCTGGTCGGGGCCGCGCAGGTCGAGCATCACCTCGGGGCCGAGGGCGGTGCTGACGGCGGGGTAGAGGGTGGTCAGCGCGAACCGGACCCGGGTCTCGGGCCCCGTGACGACGGCGGGCAGCAGCGTTCCCCCCTCCGCGCGGTCCGTTGCCACACCGGCGTCGGTCACGCGCAGGGTGATCCGCTCGCCGGGATGTTCCTCGAGCAACCGCAGCAGCCGTTCCTTGGACAGCGTCACGCGGGTGGTGACGTCCGCGAGACACGCGAGCATCTGCCGGTGGTCGGGGTACTCCCCCGGCAGCAGGCCGCAGTGCCGGTCGCCCCGGTCCCCGAGCCGGAACCGGAGCCCGTACGGCGTCGCCTCCAGACGCACCCACGGGGTGCGGCGGATCCCGGCGGTGGCGGACCGCAGTTCGTCGCCGTCGGCCGTCCCCGCCCACCCGGTCACCGGTGTCCCGGCCGGCGCGAGGGTCCGGGTGGCGAGCCGGTACCGGTCGGTCGCGGTCAGGGTGACGGCCCCGGGGGCCGCCTCGACGCGCACGCCGGACAGCACCGGCGCGCCCGGCTCGTGCGCGGTGGCGGTCAGCACCTGCTCGACGGCGTCCGCCAGCACCGGGCCCTTGAGCGCGGCGATCGGCAGCCAAGGCGCGCCGGTGAGGGACGACTTGAGGGCGGCGGCCTCGCGCCGTACCGCCGCCGCGTCCTCGGTCACCTTGGCGACCTGTTCGTCGACCAGCCGGGACGCCTCCTCGGGGCCGGCGTCGAGGACCGTCGCGACGGTGGCCAGGGGCATCGCCAGCTCGCGGAGCCGGCGCAGCGCGGTCGCCCGCGCCACCTGTTCCTCCCGGTAGTAGCGGTAGCCGGAGACGGGATCGGTCTCGGCGGGGCGCAGCAGCCCGGCGTCGTCGTAGAACCGCAGCGCGCTGGGGGTCAGGCCGCTGCGCCGGGCGAAGACGCCGATCGGCATCGATTCGGTAGGGGGCACGCCGTCATCATGGAGTCTCGACCGGCTCGAAGGTCAACGGCGGCGTGCGGTCGGCCGCGTGGCGGACGGCACGGGAGCGCACCGAGGCACAGCGGAGGACGCCGCGGTCCGCGGGTGCGGAG
>NZ_JBQOUX010000077.1:0-39043 GCF_052216785.1 Streptomyces sp. JW3
AAGCCCATCGCGGCGATGGCCGGCAGCCGCCGGGCGGCGGTGCGGAAGGTGCCGTGCGGACGCTCCGGCGTGCCCTCCGAACGCGGGAAGAACTCGTACCAGGCGCCGTACAGCGCCCGCTCCCGCTCCACCAGCAACGGCATCGCGGGCGAGGCGGTGACCAGTTCCCGCAGCGGATACCGGGCGAGCACCGCGTCCACCTCCGGGGTCAGCGCCGCCGCCAGCCGGGACGCGGCCGGCCGGGTCTCGTCCCGCAGCGCCTCGGCGGCGGCGAGCACCTCCTGGCGGCCGGCCTCCCGCGGCACTCCGGCGGCCGCCCGCTCGTACAGCCGGGCGCCCTCCTCCAGGACCAGGGCGGTCTCGATGCCGGCCGGGATCTTGACGCGCGCGTGGTGCCGCCAGGTGGTGACGGGATCGCCCCACGCCTCGACGGTGTACGTCCACCGGCCGGGCTTCCCGACGGTGACCTCGGCGCCCCAGCGGTCGGTGCCGGGGGCCAGTTCCCGCATGGGGGTCCACGGGCCGGGCCGGCCCTCGGGGTCCTCCAGTACGACGTTGGCGGCTACCGCGTCGTGTCCCTCCCGGAACACGGTGGCCGAGACCAGGAACGTTTCGCCGGTCACCGCCTTGGCGGGCCGGCGCCCGTGCTGGACCACCGGGTGGACGTCCAGTACGGGGATCCGGCCGACGACCGGTGGGCCGTCGGCGAGGGGTGGCGCGGCGCCGTGGGGTGGGGCGCCGGGCGCGGTGGGGGGTGCTGGCTGGTGGTGCGTGGCGGGCATGACCGCTCCTGTCCGCGTCAACGAAGGGTGGGCGGATGACTGTGGGGAGGTGGGTCGTGCGGGGGTCCTGACGGAGTCCTACCTGAGGCGTATACCGCGAGAGCCTTCCCCTACTCTCCGGGTGGGCAATCCGGCACTTTGTTAACTACTCGCGCGTACTCCCGTTGTCTTCGCGCGCACCGGACCGGTCCCGTCCGCGGCGGACGGGACCGGTCGCCGGGCGACGGCGGCGGGACCTATGAACGGGGTATATGCAGCAGCCGGTTCGGCGACCCCGTGCCGCGGCCGGACACCTGGCCCGAAACGGCCCCCGCCATCAGCGCCTTGGCCACCTGGGCCGGCTTGGCGCGCGGCTGCCCGGCCAGGTACAGCGCCGCCGCGCCCGCCGCGTGCGGGGCCGCCATCGACGTACCGGAGGCGGTGGCCCGCGCGGTGTCGCCGGTCCGGGACGCCGAGGTGATGGCCACACCCGGGGCGAACAGGTCGACGGCCGCCCCGTAGTTGGAGAAGGCCGCCCTCGCGTCCGTCCGGTCGGTGGCGCCGACCGTGAGCGCCTCGGGCAGCCCGGCGGGGGAGTAGCCGGACGCCGGGCGCCCGGCGTTGCCGGCGGCGACCGTGTAGGTGACGCCGGACGCGATCGAGGCGCGGACGGCGGCGTCGAGCCGGCTGTTGCGCGGACCGCCGAGGCTGAGGTTGGCGACCGCGGGCTTGCGGGCGTGCCGGGTGACCCAGTCGATGCCGGCGATGACCCGGGCGGTGGTGCCGGCCCCGTCGCCGTCCAGGACCCGGACGGCGACCACCCGGGCCTGCTTGGCCACGCCGTACGCCTTTCCGGCCACCGTGGCCGCGACATGGGTGCCGTGCCCGTTGCCGTCCTGGGCGGTGCGGTCCCGGCCCACGAAGTCGTAGCCGCTGCTCGCCCGGGAGCCGAAGTCCCGGTGCGAGGTGCGCACGCCGGTGTCGATGACATACACCGTCACGCCCTTGCCGCCGCTCGCGGGCGCGGTGTAGCGGCGGTCCAGCGGCAGGCTCCGCTGGTCGAGGCGGTCCAGGCCCCAGGACGGCGGGTTCTTCTGCGTGCCCCCGGCGGCCACACGGGTGTCCTGCACGACCGAGGCGACCCGGGCGTCGGCCGCGAGCCGCCGGGCCTGTCTCGGGTCGGCGGTGACGGCGTACCCGTTCAGTACCGCGCCGTAGGTGTGGCTGATTCTCGCCCCGTACTGTTCGGCGAGCCGCTTTCCGGCGGCCGAGGCCGCCGTCACCTCCCCCTCGAGTGTCACCAGGTAGCTCCCGCTCACCGAGCCGGGTGCTCCGGCGCCGAGTATCCGGCCCTGCGGTGCGGCCTGCGCGGGCAGGGTCATGGCCGAAAGCGCCGCGGCGCAGCCGACCGCGACCAGGGCCCCCGCCGGGCGCAGACGTGGCGCGCGCGTCCGTGGCATGGTGTGCGTCCCCCTCCTCGACCCCGGCGTGCGGCCCGCCCTCCCCGGGGGCCGCCCCGCCTGTCCGCAGCCTCTCGTGCGCCACGAAGTGTCACAAGGTGGCCCAGCGGGGTGGAATCGGCCATATCGGAGGTGCGGTGCGGGTAGCCCGTCCGGCGGTGGACGGCGGCGCCGTTCCGGCCGATCGGGCGGTACCCGGGCGAAGCCCCCACGACGGCCGCCGGGTCGCCGGTACCGTCGGAAGGGACGGCGCGGTACACACCGCGTCAATCCAGCGATCGCGTTGAGGTGGCATGTGAAGGCGATCCGCCGACTGACCGTCCGTCCCGTCCTCCCCGACCCCCTCCGCCCCCTGAGCGACCTGGCGCGCAATCTGCGCTGGTCCTGGCATGCGGAGACCCGCGACCTGTTCCAGTCCGTCGACCCCGAGTGCTGGGTGGCCTCCGGCTGCGACCCGGTGCGGCTGCTCGGCACCGTCCGCCCGGCCCGGCTCACCGAGCTGGCCGAGGACCGCCGCTTCCTGCGCCGGCTCACCGCGGTCGCCGACGACCTCGACCACTACATGACCAGCGACCACTGGTACCAGGCGCAGCCCGCGAGGCTGCCCGCCGCCGTCGCCTACTTCTCCCCCGAGTTCGGCATCACCGCCGCGCTGCCGCAGTACTCCGGCGGCCTCGGCATCCTGGCCGGCGACCATCTGAAGGCCGCCAGCGACCTCGGCGTGCCGCTGATCGGCGTCGGCCTGCTCTACCGGCACGGCTACTTCCGGCAGTCGCTGTCCCGGGACGGCTGGCAGCAGGAGCACTATCCGGTGCTCGACCCCAACGAACTGCCGCTCGGCCTGCTCAAGGAGGCCGACGGCAGCCCCGCCCAGGTGCACCTCGCGCTGCCCGGCGGCCGGGAACTGCGGGCCCGCCTCTGGCTGGCCCAGGTCGGCCGGGTCCCGCTGCTGCTGCTCGACTCCGACGTCGAGGAGAACGACCTCGGCGAACGCGGCGTCACCGACCGGCTGTACGGCGGCGGCAGCGAACACCGGCTGCTCCAGGAGATGCTGCTCGGCATAGGAGGGGTCAGGGCGGTACGGACGTACTGCCGGCTCACCGGACACGCCGAGCCCGAGGTGTTTCACACCAACGAGGGACACGCCGGCTTCCTCGGCCTGGAGCGGATCGCGGAGCTGTGCGACCGGGGCTCGGAGTTCGACCCGGCGCTGGAAGCGGTCCGCGCCGGGACCGTCTTCACCACCCACACCCCGGTCCCGGCCGGCATCGACCGCTTCGACCGCGAACTGGTCGCCCGGCACTTCGGCCCCGGCGCCGAACTGCCCCGCATCGACGTCGAGCGCATCCTGCGGCTCGGCATGGAGACCTACCCCGGCGGCGAACCCAACCTGTTCAACATGGCGGTGATGGGCCTGCGCCTGGCCCAGCGCGCCAACGGCGTCTCCACCCTGCACGGCGGGGTCAGCCGGGAGATGTTCGCCGGCCTGTGGCCCGGCTTCGACGCCGACGAGGTGCCGATCACCTCCGTCACCAACGGGGTGCACGCGCCCACCTGGGTCGCGCCCGAGGTGTTCCGGCTCGGCGCCCGGCAGATCGGCGCCCAGCGCACCGAGGACGCGCTGACCGTCGGCGGCTCCGAGCGCTGGGACGCCGTCGGGGACATCGCCGACGAGGACATCTGGGAGCTGCGCCGCACCCTGCGCGAACAGCTCGTCACCGAGGTGCGGGAGCGGCTGCGGGCCTCCTGGCGGCAGCGCGGCGCCGGCACGGCGGAACTCGGCTGGATCGACGGCGTCCTGGACCCCGACGTCCTCACCATCGGCTTCGCCCGCCGGGTCCCCTCGTACAAACGCCTGACGCTGATGCTCCGCGACCGCGACCGGCTGATGGATCTCCTCCTCCACCCGGAGCGGCCGATCCAGATCGTCGTGGCCGGCAAGGCGCACCCGGCGGACGACGGCGGCAAGCGGCTGGTGCAGGAACTGGTCCGGTTCACCGACGACCCCCGGGTACGGCACCGGATCGTCTTCCTGCCCGACTACGGCATGGCAATGGCGCAGAAGCTCTACCCGGGCTGCGACATCTGGCTGAACAACCCGCTCCGGCCGCTGGAGGCGTGCGGCACCTCCGGGATGAAGGCGGCGCTCAACGGCTGCCTCAACCTCTCCGTCCTGGACGGCTGGTGGGACGAGTGGTTCCAGCCCGACTTCGGCTGGGCGATCCCCACCGCCGACGGCGCCGGCACCGACCCGGACCGGCGCGACGCCATAGAGGCCGCCGCCCTCTACGACCTGCTGGAACAGCGGATCACCCCGCGCTTCTACGAACGCGGCCAGTCCGGGCTGCCGGACCGCTGGATCGAGATGGTCCGCCAGACGCTGAGCCTGCTGGGCCCGAAGGTGCTGGCCGGGCGGATGGTCCGGGAGTACGTGGAGCGGCTCTACGCGCCTGCCGCCGCCGCGCACCGCGCGATGGACCAGGACGCGGCGCGCGACCTCGCCGAGTGGAAGACCCGGCTGCGGGCCGTCTGGCACGGGGTGAGCGTCGACCACGTGGAGACCACCGCCGCCACCGCCACCGCGGAACTCGGCTCCACCCTGGGACTGAGGGTGCGGGTGGACCTCGGGGAGCTGGCCCCGGACGACGTGGAGGTGCAGGCGGTCTCCGGCCGGGTGGACTCCGAGGACCGCATCACCGAGGCGACGGCGGTGCCGCTGAAACCGGTCGGCGGCCCCGACCTGGAGGGCCGCTGGGCCTACGAGGGCCCGCTCGCCCTCGACCGCACCGGCACCTTCGGCTACACGGTCCGCATCCTGCCCGCCCACCCACTGCTGGCCTCCGGCGCCGAACTGGGCCTGGTCGCGGTGCCGTCGGGGGAACTGGTGGAGGCGGCGGGGCTGCTGATGCGGTGATCCCGGCCGGCCGCCGGTGGCTTCTTGAACCGCCGGGAACGGCATAGGCAACTTTCGCCGACGCGAACGTGTACGGGGGGCCTCCATCTTTGTGCACCAAAGATGGCGCGGGCGGGATGCCCGCGCGAGGAGGCCCCCCACTCATGCACACACAGCGCGAGCCCGGCGAGAGCCGGGTCCCCCACCCGCGCGGACGACCCGCGATCGCCGACCGTGCCCAGGCCGTCCAGCGGGCCCTGTCGGCGGGGCGACCGCTGACGCCCGCACAGGCACTGGCACTCCAGGGCGTGGCCGGCAACGCCGCCGTCGTCCAGCGCCTCGCCCGCGACCGGAGTCCGGGCAAGGATCAGGCCCAGCACGGCGCCGGGTGCGGGCAGGGCTGCGGACACACGCCCTCGGTGCAGCGTTCGTCCGTCGCGGAGGTCATCAGCACCTCGGGCAGCCGCTTCGACGGCCCGATGCGCGCCGAGGCGGAAGCGGTCTACGGCGTCGACCTGTCGCATCTGCGGGTGCACACCGACGCGCGGGCCCGGCAGTCCGCCCAGGAGATCGGGGCCGAGGCGTACACCTCCGGCGATCACATGGTGTTCGACGGTTCCATGACGCGGAAGAAGGTGTTGCACGAGGTCGCGCACACCTTCCAGCAGGCGGTCGGCCGGGTCTCGGGGCACGACAACGGCGACGGGCTGAGCGTGTCGGACCCGAACTCGCCCGAGGAACGGCAGGCCGCCGCCATGGAGAACGCCGA
Organism: Streptomyces sp. JW3; assembly: GCF_052216785.1. Taxonomy (NCBI): domain Bacteria; kingdom Bacillati; phylum Actinomycetota; class Actinomycetes; order Kitasatosporales; family Streptomycetaceae; genus Streptomyces; species Streptomyces sp. JW3. The sequence continues at coordinate 5,884 of NZ_JBQOUX010000077.1, forward strand.
TCGCCCCACGGCCGGCGTCCAGCGGCTGATCTCGTCGGCGGTGCCGCCCGCCGCCGGGGCACCGGCGGACCGGGCACCGGTCCAGCGGATGTTCTCCCGGCGGTCGCACCGGTCGCACACCCGGCACAGCACCGAACAGACCGAGAGCCAGCTGGGGCCGCGCACCCACCCGAGCAGCCGGGCCGGCGCCGGGAGCAGCCGACGCGACCGGGACGACCCGATGGGCCAGGCACTGCGCGCCCCGCTGCCGACCCGCGGACCGAACGGCGAACGCCTGTGGGACGGCACCCGGCATCAGCTCGGCTGGGTGCCGGGCACCGAGGAGACGGTGCTGGCGGGGACGTACAGCGAGTACAGCTCGACCAGGAAGGCCAACCGCTACGCGTGCCAGAGCTGTGACGAGATGGTCTACAGCAAGAAGGTCGCGCGCAAGGCCAAGAAGGACAACTGGTACGAGATCGACCACCAGGAGGGCATCCTCGCCTACGTCCACCGTGCCGTGGATCCCATCGAGGACTGGCCGGTGCGGGTCGCGGAGAACATCTACCGCACCGCCACGGGGATGAGCCTGGCGGCCGCCCAGGCCGCGGCGAGCGACCCGTCCAACCTCCGCGTCCTGTGCCGCCGCTGCAACGGCGGCAAGCGGGCGTCCAGGAGCGAGAGCCGGTACATGGACCGGACACCCACGGCATGGACCAGCACCCCCTATTACGGGAACGAACGCCGGTCGGAGTCGCCCCGGCGGGAGCACGGAGGGCCGGACATCGTCACCGTCGAACCCGGTCAGCAGGCGTACAGCGGTGGCGGGTACGGCGGTGGCGGGTACGGCGGTGGCTCGTCGGCGTACGGCCGCGGTGGCGGGCTCTACGACGACCAGGGCCCCGAGATCATCACCGTGGAGCCCAGGCGCCGATACTGAGCACCCGCGAGCACGGACGGCCCGGGGAAAGCACGCCCTAGTCCTCGGCCGCCGGCCCGCACAGCTCGCGCAGCACCTTGCCGCAGCGCCGGGCGTACGCGTGCTGGAGGCCGCGGGCCGCCGGGCCGCCCGCCTTGGTGTACCACTTGGCCGGGCGGCTGAAGGCGGTCACCGTCAGCCAGACCGTGCCGTCCCCCGTGCGGTCCACCACGAAGGACTCCTCGCCGCACTCCGGATGACCGGCGAGCGTCCCGTACGCCCACCCGGCGCGGCGCGGCTCCTCCACCGTCCACACCACCCGGCAGGGCGCCTTGATCATCCCGGCGAGGGTGACGGTGACGTCGACGCCGGGCGCGGCCCGGTCCGCGCCGGTGTCGAGACCGACCCCCACCGCCCGGTGCAACTCCCAGGTCAGCAGCGCCTGGGCGGCCCGCCGGAAGACCGGTTCGCCCTCGCCGAGACGGGTGCGGACATGCAGGGGACGGAAGCCGGGCGGGCAGCGGTCCTGCTCCCGGGTCGCGCCGACGGCGTCGTACGTGAAGGACATGGGTCCCAAGACTAGGCGCGACACCCGCCCCCACCTACCGGGGTCCGTGCCAGGAGTGCCACAGTGCGGCGTACGCGCCGCCGGCCGCGACCAGTTCGTCGTGCGTGCCCAGTTCGGTGAGCCGGCCGTCCTCCATCACGGCCACCCGGTCGGCGTCGTGCGCGGTGTGCAGCCGGTGCGCGATCGCGATGACGGTACGGCCCTCCAGTACGGCGGCCAGGGCGCGCTCGGTGTGCCGGGCCGTGGTCGGGTCGAGCAGGGCGGTGGCCTCGCAGAGGATCAGGGTGTGCGGTTCCCGTCCCCGGCCGTGGGCGCCGACGGGGGCGGATTCAAGGCCGGGACGCGCCCTGATCGAATACCGAATCAGTGGCCGGCCAGGCCGCTGGGCTGTGGTTCGCGAGCATGAGGGCCAGCGGCCCGGCCGGCAGGAGAAAACGGCCCTCGTAGACGGCGGACATGGCGTCCTTCATCGGCCACCACATGAGCTTGAAGTCCAGCTCGTTGTCCCTGAGATTCTGAGGTCCGAGCGTCAGATCCTGCGCCTCGAACAGATGAACGCGGGCTGTCGTGCCCAGGGTGATGGCGTACGAGCCCAGCGACCGCCAGCGTGCGGCTGTGACGCCGGCCTCCTCGCGCAGTTCCCGGCGCGCGCACGCGAGGGGGGTTTCGCCCGCCTCGAAGCGGCCTCCGGGGAGGAAGACGTGTTCGCCTCCGTGATCGGGGAAGTCGGCGCTCAGCAGGGCGACAAGGCCCTGCGAGTCGCGGGCGACGATCACGGAGGCGTCGGGCGTGTTGCTGCTCATGCCGGCTGAGCGTAGCCGTCAGCCGTGCACCCAGCCGGCGAACGGGACATTGAACACCGAGGGGTGCGCGATGCCTCTGCCGTGGAAACCGTCGTCTCCGTACGCGTCGCCGTGGTCGGCGCACAGGATGACCAGCCATCGCCCGTGCTGGGTAAGGCCGTCGAGAAGGCGTCCGAGGTGAGCGTCGGCGTAGGCGAGGGCGGCGGCCTGGGAAGCCGCGGTGTCCTCACTGGAGTCCACGTAGTGCCCGTGAGGGACATGCGTGGCGCTGATGTTGACGAACAGGAACAGCGGCCGTCGGCCGGCGTACCGGTCGGCTACGGCGAGTGCCTGGTCGACCTGGTGGTGTGCGGAGTCCGGTTCCGGGGAGCAGAACTCGGGCCGCCAGTGGTCCTCAAGGAAGAGGTCGGGCAGCACGTTGCCCAGCGGCGTCTCGCGGGAGAAGTACGTCACGCCGCCGATGCACACCGTGCGGTAACCGTGCTGGACCAGCCCGTCCAGCAGGTTGGCCGCGTCGAACTGGAACGTCTCCTCCGGAACCTGCTTGAAGGCGGGAGGGCGGCACTCCCACAGCCTCGGCGGCTGCTCCCGCTGGGGCAACTTGGGCAGGAACCCGGAGAAGAACGCCATGTGCGCGGGCAAGGTGAAGGTGCCGGGCGTCTGACGGCGTTCCCATGCCCCGCCGGGCAGCAACTCGGCCAGGCGCGGCGTACGGCCCCGCTGAAGGGCCCCGGCGGCAACGTCATAGCGTAAGGAGTCGAGCGTGACGAACAGGATGCCGTCGCCCGCTCGGATGATCTTTGCCGCGTCGATCATGGTGACTCCGCCACGATGCGGCCCTTGGCGCCGGCATTGACGGGGCGCGGGACACGGTCCTCCGCGATCATGCGCCGGATCTTGTGCAGACCGGTGCTGTCGCTCAGGAGAACGCCGCGTCGGTCGAACAGGGCAATGCGCACGGTCGTCACCCCGTCGGCATTCTCACCGGAGAGCCAGGCTCCGGCCCCCGCGCCGAGCGTCTCGATCGCGGACGGCACCTGCTCGCGGGGCTGGACTCCCAGCGCCCGGACCGTACAGGCATGGTGCTCTGCGTTGATCGCGCCCTGGCAGAAGCGCTCGGTGAACCCGGCAATGACCGGGTGGCCGTCGTGAGCGACCACGATTTGAACGGCCCTCTGCGTGACGACGAGGCAGGACGCCAGCCACCAGGCCACGCCTTCGTGAAGCTGCCCGGGGAAGGCGCCGGCCGCTCCGCCGTCCCGGATCACTCGATCAGTGTCGATCGGATTCAGCACCGGCACTCTCCACGTGGGCGACGATCTGGTCGGCGAGTTCTTCGGCGGTCTGGCCGTCGGTCTCAAGACAGACGGCCCTGGGGTCCTGGGAGGCCAACTCCGCGAAGTTGTCGAGTAGCCGGGACAGGCGACCCGCCACCCGGAGGAGCTCGGTGTCGTCCTGAGTGAGGTCGCTCTTGCCGGCCAGCCGATCACGGAGCGCTTCTTCCGAGCACCTGAGGTAGAAGGTGTGCGTCGGCTCGCTCAGGTAGGGACGGTAGGGGACCAGCAGGCCCTGGACGGCCTGGAGCGGTACCCGGTGAACGGCTGAGTGGCAGGCAACGACCGAGGAGACATACCGGTCGGAGACGACCGGTCCGCCGGTGCGCGCCGCACGGATGCAGTCGGAGACGTGGAACAGTCCGGACAGGTAGAACGCGAACTGCGGAAGTGGCCGGAGTTCTCCATTGACCGTGTCCGCCCATCCGGAGTGCGGAGTGTGCAGGGTGTGGAAGCCAACCGCGTGCAGCCGGGAAACCAGGGCGTGGCGCAGCGTGGACTTGCCGACACCGGAGACGCCTTCGAGCACGATGAGCGGATGACCGGACTGCTGAGACTTCGGCTGGTAGGGAGGCGGAAGCCGGTACGCGGTGGTCACAGCGTGCCCTCCGTGAAAGCGCTGACGTGACCGGCCACGTTGTCGGCGAGCCGGTCCGGCTCACCCAGGAGCGGCACCAGGTCCAGGCGGAGGTCATCTCGCAGGAGGCACGGCTGTAGGCCGCCGTTGTGGTCCAGGCGCAGTGCCCAGAAACCTTCCACGCACTCGGGACGACGGCGGCAGCTGCCGCACTGCCCGACGTGGTGACGGCCGAGGGCGCGGTGGATGACGTCGATCTCGACTCCGTCGACGCGGAAGACCCGTCGGCCCTGGCCTACGCCGACGACTTCGGTGTGCTCGTCGGCGGTCAGGGTGCGCAGGTAGCTGACGACGGAGTCGGCCGAGACAGCGGAGGAGGACCGTCCGGCGTTGAAGGTGGTGCCGACCAGCTCGATGAGCTGCAAGGGCAGGCGCCGACTCAGCGCGTAGTCGATGATCGCGCGCATTTCGTGCGCGTTCTCCTGGAGCAGGACTGTGTTCAGCTCCACGTTCTCGAAGCAGTCCTGGGCGGCGTCGATTCCGTCGAGGACCAGGTTGATGCCGTACCGGGTGCCGGCGACGGCGTTCAGGCTCTCGTCCGAGAAGTAGTGCAGGCTGATTTTGATCTTGTCCAGGCGGGTCCGCGCCAGCCATGCCTTATGGGTACGGACGAGTGTCCCGTTGGTGATCAGCGTGTAGGAGGCGTCGGGGCCCTGCTCGGGGAGATGCTGGAGGACCGGGCGGGCCAGTGGGGAGACGAGTGGCTCACCGCCGGTGAAGTACACCCGCTTCAGACCAGTGGCCATGACGGAACGCAGGATGGTGAGGTAGTGGGCCGGGTTGAGGACGCGTGGTCGCGGCTGGTGAGCACGGTCGATGCGCGTCAGGGGAGGGGGGATGTCTCCTTCGTTGTGGCAGAAGAAGCAGGCGATGTTGCACCGGGGGGTGAAGGACACGCGGAGCTGGCCGCGCAGGGCAGCGAAGTTCCGAAAGGCCGTGTAGTCCACGACGTCAGGTGCTGGCGCACCGGACAGTTCTTGCATGCTGGCCTCCTGTTCACAGTGCGACCGGGGCTCGCAGGAGAAGCCCGGTTCGCGCGGTTCGGTACGAAAAGACGGCGGCAGGGGTCATCCGATGCCGTGCTGCCGCGTTATGTCGGCTACGGCGAGCAAGCGATCAGCCGCTCGGTGGGGAATCGGGAGACAGCACCAGGTCTCCGCGCCGGTGTCGCAGGCTCCCCACTCGCCGCCGCTGTCCTTGACGAGGGCGTCGACGAGCAGCAGACCTCGGCCCGACTCCGCTGTGTCCTGGGGATGTCGGGGAGCGCACGTGCCGGGCATGCCGTCTCGCACCCGGATGCACAGGGTGCTTTCCTCCACGGTGATCGACATGCTGATTTCCGCGGAGCCGCTGTGCCGGACGGCGTTGGTCAGCAGCTCCGAGACGATCAGCGTCACGTCGTCCGTCATGGCCTCAAGGCCGCAGTAGCTGAGCCGTGCGGCTGCGATCCGGCGCATGACGCCGACCCGGCACGCGTCCTCGCTGACAGGCGGTAAGCCGTTGCGTGCAGGCGACACCTTGAATCGCTCGCTCAACACGGTTCCGCCGCGGCGGCATGCGGCCGCTTGAGGCGTTCGCACGGTCGTCTCTCCGGCAACTCTTGGGGGCATGGGGGAACTCCCTGGTCCATCTATGTGCAGGTGCGCACACTCTCGGTGAGGGCTGTAAAGAGCGTGACAACCGCCTGCAGACGGCTCTACCCCCAGACCGTCCTCGGGGCCCGGCGCGAAGTTGACCGCACTCCTCGGCTCTTCCCCGGACTTACCTCGGTCCCGGTAAGTAGCGTCTGCATGGGGAAAGTTGTTGAGGACAGCGTTCTAACGTCGGGGCAGTGACGTGCGAGGTGGAGGGAATGGGAGGCATCCGTGCTGTTCTTCCGATTCGAACTCGAACGGCGTGGCATTCGCTGCGCTGACGAGTTCATTCCGCCGTACCGGGAGGCCGCCCGGCGGCTCGGTCTGACAAACGTGGACCCGGCCCCGAAGACCTTCGAGGGGTGGATCTACGAGGGGCGCAAGCCCCAGAAGATTTTTCGCCGGGTCATCGTCGAAATGCTCGGTTACAGCATCGATGACCTGTGGTCCGAAGTTCCCGAGGGAGCCGCCCCGGACTTCGTCCCCCTGGTCAGCACGTCACCCATTGCACCCCATGTCGAACCCGGCATGGACCTGAACGAGATGAAAAGGAGCGGCGCAATGGCCGTTCGGCGTGCGAGGAACTACGTCCTCCAATCCGACCGCGAGAGACTGGGGGACAACACGTTCCCACTGCTGCATGACCAGGTCGCCCGGTTGGTCCGCGACTACCCGCGGCTGCCACTGGCCTCGATCTGGGATGACCTGCTTGATACCCAGGATCAGGTCATCCACAACTTGGAGACCGGCAGGCACCGTCCGTCGCAGCTCAGCGACCTCAACTTCATGGCCGGCGTGCTGGCGTTCCTCGTGGCCAAGGGCTTCAACGACATGGAGGACCGGGAGCAGGCGAGGACGATGAGCCTGCTCGCCGGAGCGTTCGCCAAGGACGCCGAGTACCCGGGCCTCATGGCTCTCGTCCACGGACTGCAATCGCTCATCGAGTACTGGGCGGACCGGCCCGGCGATGCCCTTTTCTATGCCCAGAAGGGGACGGCACTCTCCGTCGGCGGGGACGGCACCGTCGGCATGTGGCTCCTCGGCCTCCAGGCGCGCGCGGCGGCCGTCCTCGGCGACGAGGAGACCGTCCGGACGGCGAATCGGCAGGCGCTCGACCGTCGCGAGAACGTCGTCCCGGACGATCTCGATCGCCTCGGCGGCCTGCTCACCTACTCGAAGGAGAAGCAGGCGTACTACAGCGTGGAATCCGAGGCCCTCCTCAAACATGGCGATGCGGAACTCGCTGTGCAGGCGGAACTGGCCGTGCGCGGATTCAGCGATCCGGAAAACCCGTACTGGGCGTTCGGTGACCTGGCCGGCGCTCAGTGCAACCAGGCTCTCGTCCTCCTCTATAGCGGTGATCTGGACGGCGCCGCCCATGCCATCCGGCCGGTCCTGGACCTCCCGCCCACGTACCGGAACAACGGCATCGTCGTTTCCGCGCAGCGAGTCCGTCAGGCGCTCCTGGCAACCGACGCCCGCACCGCCGTCGTGGCCCGCGACCTGCGGGAGGAAATCGCCGTATTCCCTCCCCGCCGGCCTGCTCTGCCCGTAGGAACTCAGCGCTAAAGTTCCTGACATGTACCCGATCCAACGTTCCGGCCAGCGCCTGAGCCTCCGCGAACTCACCGTTGACGACGTCGAGGCGGTGTTCGCCGTGTACGGCGACCCGGAGGCAACGGAACACCTGTCGTTCGAGCCGCGTACCCGGGAGGAGGTCGGCCAGATCGTCGCCCGGTCCATTGCCTCCGCGACGACGGAGCCGCGCAGTGAGTACGCACTCGCCGTCATCGAGCAGGATACGGACGCACTGATCGGGTACGGCCGGCTCGCCTTGGACCCTCACCAGCAGCGCGCGGCCACGATCGGCTTCGCGCTGCGTCCGGATACCTGGGGCGTCGGCTATGGCCTCGAGACCGTCCGCCTGCTCCTCGGACTGGGCTTCGAGGACCTGCGTCTCCATCGGGTCTGGGGTGCGCGCTCCTCGCTCAACGAGGCGTCGTCGAAGACGATGACGGCGGCGGGCATGATTGAGGAGGGCGTTATCCGCGGTCACATCATGAAAGCCGGCCGTTGGCGTGACTCAGTGGTGCACGCGATGCTCGTGGACGAGTGGCGGGCGGTGAGCGGGTGACCTCCAGTCCGGGTCGCGCCGACGGCGTCGTACGTGAAGGACATGGGTCCCAAGACTAGGCGTGACACCCGCCCCCACCTACCGGGGTCCGTGCCAGGAGTGCCACAGCGCGGCGTAGGCGCCGCCGGCCGCGACCAGTTCGTCGTGCGTGCCGAGTTCGGTGAGCCGGCCGTCCTCCATCACGGCCACCCGGTCGGCGTCGTGCGCGGTGTGCAGCCGGTGCGCGATCGCGATGACGGTACGGCCCTCCAGTACGGCGGCCAGGGCGCGCTCGGTGTGCCGGGCCGTGGTCGGGTCGAGGAGGGCGGTGGCCTCGTCGAGGATGAGGGTGTGCGGGTCGGCCAGCACCACCCGGGCCAGGGCGAGCCGCTGGGCCTGGGAGCCGTCCGCGCGGTGGCCGTGCGTGCCGCCCAGCTCCGTGCCGAGGCCGTCCGGCAGGTCACGTACCCACTCCTCGGCGCCCACGGCGGCGAGCGCGGACCAGAGCCGGTCGTCGGTGGCCGACGGTTCGGCGATGAGCAGGTTGTCGCGAACCGTGCCCAGAAAGACATGGTGTTCCTGGGTGACCAGGACGACCTGGCGGCGCAGCCGCTCCGGGCCGAGGCCGTGGACCGGCACCCCGCCCACCGTCACCGTGCCCGCGGTCGGCGCGTCGACGCCCGCCAGCAGCCGGCTCAGCGTCGTCTTGCCCGCGCCGGACGGCCCGACCACCGCCAGCCGCTCGCCCGGCCGCACGGTGAGGTCCACCCCGCGCAGCACCTCGCCGCCCCGGTCGTAGGAGTAACGGGCCCCCTTCACGTCGATCCGGTCGTCCGCCGGTGCCGGGGAGCCGTCCGGCACCGCGCGCGGCGCCCGGGCCAGGCCCTCCACCCGGGCGAACGACGCGCCGCCCGCCTGGAGTTGCTCCAGCCGCACCAGCACCTCGTCCAGCGGTCCGGCGAGCTGCTGGAGGTACACCGCACAGGCCACCACCGTCCCCACACTCGCCGTCCCGTGGCTGTGCAGCACCCCGCCGGTCAGGAGTACGGCGGCCACCGGCAGTACGTAGGAGAACTCCACCACCGGGAAGAACACCGAGCGCAGATACAGGGTGTGCAGCCGGGTCCGCCGGGACACCTCCAGCGCGGCGCGGCTCGCGGCGATCCGCCGCCCGGCCAGGCCGAACGCCTCCACCGTGCGGGCCCCGGCCACCGTGGCGGCCAGCACCTCGGCGACCTCGGAGTTGGCGGCGCCCTCGGCGAGGTAACCGGCGCGGGCCCGGCGCAGGTACCAGCGCAGCGCGCCCCAGATCGGCAGCAGGCCCAGCACGCCGACCGCGCCGAGCAGCGGGTCCAGGACGAACACCGCAACGCTGAGGAACAGCGCCTGCACCGCGTTGACCAGCAGCTCGGGACCGGCGTCCCGCAAGGTGGTGCCGACGGCGGTGACGTCGGCGGTGCCCCGGGTGGTCAGGTCGCCGGTGCCGGCCCGCTCCACCACCGAGGCGGGCAGGGCCAGCGCCCGGTCCACGAAGCGCTCCCGGACCCGGGCCAGGGTCCGCTCGCCGAAGCGGTGGCCGACGTAACGGGCCCAGCGGGCCAGCAGCAACTGCGCCAGCGAACAGAGCAGGATGGCCAGCGCCATCCGGTCCACGACAGCCACCTCGGCGCCGGCCCGCACCTCGTCGACGATCCGGCCCAGCAGCCACGGTCCGGCGAGTGAGGCCAGCGCGGCCAGCGCGTTCAGGGCGAGCACGACGGCGAACGGCCTGGCGTCGGCCCGCACCAGGTGGGCCGCCGCCCGGCGTACGTCGGCGCGGCCGGCGACGGGAAGCTGTCCCCGCTGTGCCGAGGTCATCGCAGGACCCCTTCCTCGTCGTCGGCGTCCCGCGCCACCAGCGCCCGGTATCCGGGCTCGTCGGCGAGGAGTTCGCGGTGCGTGCCGGTGGCCGCGACCTTGCCGTCGACCAGGTAGTGCACGACGTCCGCCCGGTCCAGGAGCAGCGGGGAGGTGCAGGCCACCACGGTGGTCCGGCCGGTCCGCGCGGCCCGCAGCCGGTCCGCCACCAGCGCCTCGGTGTGCGCGTCCAGCGCCGACGTCGGCTCCACCGCGAGCAGCACCTCGGGGTCGGCCAGCAGCGCCCGGGCCAGCCGGACCCGCTGCCGCTGCCCGCCGGACAGGCTGCGGCCCTGCGCGTCGACCGGCGCGTCGAGCCCGTCGGGCAGCGCCCGCACGATGTCGTCGGCGGCGGCCGCGTGCACCGCCCGCAGGACAGCGGGCTCCTCGGCGGTCCGCCGCCCGGCCAGCACCTCGCGCAGCGGGCCCGCGAACAGGTCGGCCTCGTGGTCGGCGACCAGCACCCGGTCCCGGACCAAGCCCAGCGGGATCTCGTCCAGCCGGACGCCGCCCCAGATGACGCCGGTCCGGCCGTAGCGGCCGAGCCGGTCGGTCACCTCGGCCAGGTCGGCCGGCCGGGCCCCGGTCAGCGCGGTGAACCGGCCCGGGGCCACCCGGACACCGGAGACCGGGTCGCAGAGCGCCGACGGCTCGGCGGGGGCGTCGGCGGTGCCGCCGTCCGGCTCGGGCTCAAGGCGCAGGAACGTCACCACCCGCCGGGCGGCCACCACCCCCCGGCTGAGCTGGTGGCCCATCTCGATGAGGAACGCGACCGGCCAGCCCAGCGCCACCACATACCCGTACACCGAGACCAGTTCACCCACGGTGATCTGCCCCTGCGCGGCCTGCCGGGCGCCCAGCCAGGTCACCAGGGCCAGGAACAGCGTCGGCAGCCCCACGCCGAGGGCCTGGATCCAGCTGGTCACCGCGCCGACCCGGTAGCCCTGGGCGCGCAGCCGCGCCGAGTCGCGGCGGAAGGCGTCCGCGACCAGGCCCTTGCCGCCCAGTCCGTTCAGCACCCGCAGCCCGCCCGCGAGGTCCCCGATCCGCGCGGTCAGCACGGACTGCCGCTCCCGGTACTCGGCCTCCCGGCCCTGCAACCGGCCCAGCAGCGGTCCCAGCAGCACCCCCAGGGCCGGTACGCCGATCAGCACCACCAGGGCGAGCCGCGGCGACACCGACACCATCAGGAGGCCGACCACCGTGTAGGCGACGACCGCGCCGACGCCGGGCCCCACCGCCGTCAGCGCCTGGCTGATGGTCTGCACGTCGCCCACCCCGATGGTGACGACCTCCCCGGCACCCACCTGTCCGCGCAGCCGGGCGCCGAGCCGGGTGGCGTGCCCGACGACGAGCTTGACCGTGCGGAAGTTGGCGTCCATCCGGACCCGGGTCATCGTGCGGTGGCGCAGCACGCCCACCCAGGCGTTGAACGCCCCCACCGCGGTCAGCGCGCCCGTCCAGGCCGCCAGCGCGCCCGGCTCACCCGGTTCCAGGCCGTGGTCGACCGCCCGGGCCAGCAGATACGGGGTGGCCGCCAGCAGCACCATCCAGACACTGGCCAGCAGCGCCCCCGCCGCACACCGTCCCGGCTGCCGGGCGACCAGCCACCCCAGGTACCGCCAGCCGCCCCGGACATCGGGCGGGCCGGGTTCCTCGTACGCGTCGATCATCCGTTCCCCCGCGGTCCCCGTCGCCGTGCGCTCACGCCAGGCTGTCCCGCCACGCCCGGTGCAGATCGGCGAACCGCCCCGTCCCGGCGATCAGCTCGGCCGGGCCGCCGTCCTCCACGATCCGGCCGTGCTCCATCACCAGCACCCGGTCGGCGATCTGCACGGTCGACAGCCGGTGCGCGATCACCACCGCGGTCCGGCCGTGCAGCACCGTCCCCATCGCCCGCTGCACCGCCCGCTCCCCGGGAACGTCCAGCGAACTGGTCGCCTCGTCCAGGATCAGCACCGCCGGATCGGCCAGCAGCGCCCGCGCGAACCCGACCAGTTGGCGCTGGCCGGCGGAGATCCGGCCGCCGCGCTTGCGGACGTCGGTGGCGTAGCCGTCCGGCAGCGCGGCGATGAAGTCGTGCGCGCCGATCGCCTTCGCGGCCCGCTCGATCTCCTCATCCGTCGCCTCCGGGCGGCCGAGGGCGATGTTCTCGGCGACCGTCCCGGAGAACAGGAACGCCTCCTGCGTCACCATCACCACCCCGCGCCGCAGTTCGGGCACGGCCAGGTCGCGCAGGTCGGTGCCGTCGAGCAGCACCCGGCCCGCGGTCGGGTCGTAGAACCGGGCCAGCAGCTTGGCCAGGGTCGACTTGCCCGCGCCGGTGGACCCGACGACCGCGACGGTCTGCCCGGCGGGAAGGGTCAGGTCGAAGCGGGGCAGCACCTCGCCGCCGGTGCGGTAGCCGAACGCGACGCCCTCGAAGACGACCTCGCGGCCGGGCAGGCCGGTGGCCAGGGGCGGCAGTTCCCTCGGCGCGGCCGGCTCCGGCACGGACGGGACCTGGGCCAGCAGGCCGGCGATCTTCTCCAGCGAGGCCGCCGCCGACTGGTAGGAGTTCAGGAACATGCCGAGCCGGTCGATCGGGTCGTACAGCCGGCGCAGGTACAGCACCGCCGCCGCCAGCACACCGAGCGCCAGGGTGCCGTCCGCGACCCGGTGGGCGCCCCACAGCACGATGCCCGCGACGGCCGTGTTGGCGACCAGCCGGGAACCGGTGACATAGCGGGCCATCTCCAGCAGTGCGTCGCCGTTGGAGCGCTCGTGCCGCCGGTTCAGCACGGCGAAGTCGGCGTCGTTGACCGCCTCGCGGCGGAAGGCGCGCACCGGGCGGATGCCGTTCATCGTCTCCACGAACTTCACGATCACCGCCGCGATCGCCGTCGACCGCTTCCGGTACGCCCGTCCCGCCCGCCGCCGGTAGGACCGCACCAGCGCGTACAGCGGCCCGAACGAGGCCACCGCGACGGCGCCGAGACCGAGGTCGAGCCAGAGCAGCAGCGCCGCGATGTAGACGAAGGAGAGGACGACCGTGACCAGTTCCTGGAGGCCCTCGCTGAGCAGCTCGCGCAGCGACTCCACGTCCGTGGTGGAACGGGAGATCAGCCGGCCCGAGGTGTACCGCTCGTGGAAGTCGACGCTGAGCGCCTGGGCGTGGCGGAAGATCCGGCCGCGCAGGTCCAGCAGCACGTCCTGGTTGACGCGGGCGGCGGCGCCGATGAAGGCGTACTGGAGTGCGCCGCCGGCCAGCGCGCACAGCAGGTAGCCGGCGCCGACCGCGATCAGCGACCCGTGGTCGCCGGTGCGCAGCGCCGGTACGGCGTGGTCGATGGCGTACGCCACCAGCAGCGGGCCGATCTGCACGGCCGCCTGCTGGAGCAGGAGCAGCAGGGTGGTGACGGCGACCCGGGCGCGCATCGGCGCCAGCAGGGAGCGCAGCAGGGCGGCGGTGGCGCCGGGCGGGGTGGGCAGGACGTCGCGGTCGAAGGCGTCGCCGGGGTCCGGGCGGGGGTCCTCGGGGCCGTCCGTGGGCGGTGCGGTGGTGGTGGGCGCCGTCATCGGTCGTCGTCCTCCCCGGCCCCCGACATCAGGTGGGCGTACTCGGCGTTGTCGCGCAGCAGTTCGTGGTGGGTGCCGACGGCGGTGATCCGGCCGCCGGAGAGCAGGGCGACCCGGTCGGCGAGCAGCACCGTGGAGGGCCGGTGGGCGACGATCAGCGCGGTGGTGTCCGCCAGCACCCGGCGCAGGGCGGCCTCGACGGCGGCCTCGGTGTGCACGTCCAGGGCGGACAGCGGGTCGTCCAGGACCAGGAAGCGGGGCCGGCCGACCACCGCGCGGGCCAGCGCGAGGCGCTGCCGCTGGCCGCCGGACAGGCTCAGGCCCTGTTCGCCGACCTGGGTGGCGGTGCCGTCGGGCAGGGCGTGGACGAAGTCGGCCTGGGCGATGGCCAGTGCGCGGTCCAGCTCGGCGTCACCGGCGCCGGCGCCCGCCCCCATCAGCACGTTCTCCCCGACGCTCGCGGAGAAGAGGGTGGGTTCCTCGAAGGCGACGGCGACCAGGGCGCGCAGTTCCTCGCGGGGCAGGGCGGTGATGTCGGTGCCGTCCAGGGTGATCCGGCCCTCGGTCACCTCGTGCAGCCGGGGGACGAGTGCGGTGAGCGTGGTCTTGCCGCTGCCGGTGGCACCGACCAGCGCGAGGGACTCGCCGGGGCGGATGTGCAGGTCGACGCGGTCCAGGGTGGGCGGGGTGTCGGGGGCGGCGTCGGGGTAGCGGAACCGGACCCCCTCGAACCGCAGGCCCGGCTCCGGACGAACCTCCGCGGCGGGCACCGGCTCCGCCGTACGGCCACTGGAAGACTCCGGCTCCTCGTCCATCACCTCGAAATACCGTTCCGTCGCCGTCGCCGCCTCCTGGCTCATCGCCAGCAGGAACCCGATCGACTCGATCGGCCAGCGCAGCGCCAGCGCCGTCGACAGGAACGCCACCAGCGTGCCCGCCGACAGCCGCCCGTCCGCCACCTGCACCGCCCCGACCACCAGCGCCGCCCCGACGGCCAGTTCCGGCAGCGTCACGATCACCGCCCAGATGGACGCCAGCAGCCGCGCCTTGCGCAGCTCCGTCCCGCGCAGGGTCCCCGACAGCTCCCGGAACGCCCGCGCCTGGCTGCGATGGCGCCCGAACCCCTTGATGATCCGGATGCCGAGCACGCTCTCCTCGACCACCGTGGTCAGGTCACCCACCTGGTCCTGCGCCCGCCGCGCGACGTCGGAGTACTTCTTCTCGAACACCGAGCAGGTGATGACCACCGGGATGGCCGGCCCCAGGATCACCAGCCCCAGCGTCCAGTCCTGCACCAGCATGATGACCACACCGACCAGAATCGTCACCCCGTTGACCAGCAGGAACGTCAGCGGGAAGGCGAGGAACATGCGCAGCAGCATCAGATCCGTGGTGCCCCGGGACAGCAACTGCCCCGACGGCCACCGGTCGTGGAAGGCCACCGGCAGCCGCTGCAGCCGCCGGTACAGCGCGGCCCGCAGCTCCGCCTCGACCTGCGACAGCGGCCGGGCCACCAGCCACCGCCGCAGCCCGAACAGCAGCGCCTCCGCCAGCCCCAGGAGCAGCAGGTACAGCGCCCCGAGCCACACCCCGGCCGGGTCCCGGCCGGCCACCGGGCCGTCCACCATCCACTTCAGGACCAGCGGGATGACCAGCGCCACGCAGGAGGCGAGCACCGCGACGAACGCCGCGCCGAACAGCCGGGCCCGCACGGGCCGTACGAACGGCCACAGCCGCAGGAGAGTCCGCACCGCGGACCGTTCGGCAGACCGTTCCGTGGGCAGTTCCGTGGGGGATACAGGTGTCGTGGTCATCAGCAGCGAGCCTACGGATCGCCACTGACACTGCCCATCGAGTTTTCGTCGGCACGGAGGGCGTACGGAGGCACACCCGACGGGGTCAGGACGCCGGATACGGCAGCAGCGTGCCGTTCACCTCCTCCCACGCCGCCTTCAGCCCGGCCAGCAGCTCGGGCCGGTCGGCCGCCAGGTCGGCCTGTTCGCGGGCGTCGGCGGCGAGGTCGTACAGGTGGTCCTTGCCGTCGGCGTCCTGGTAGTACTTCCAGTCGCCGCGCCGCAGCGCCCGGTTGCCCCGCACCCGCCAGAACAGGTCCCGCTCGGGGACGTCCTCGCCGCGCAGCAGGTACCCGGCGAGGCTCTGTCCGTCCAGCGGGTACGCGGGGTCCGCGCGGGCGCCGGCCAGCTCCAGCAGGGTGGCCGTCCAGTCGGGGGAGTACACCGGCTCGTGGCTGACCTGGCGGGCGTCGACGGCGGCCGGCCAGCGCAGCACGGTCGGCACCCGGATGCCGCCCTCCAGCAGCTCGGACTTGGCGCCGCTCAGCGGCCACTGGTAGGAGAAGCGCTCGCCGCCGTTGTCGCTGGCGAAGACCACCAGGGTGTCGTCCTCCTGGCCGGCCCGGCGCAGCGCGGTGAGCACCTTGCCGACCGAGGCGTCGAGGTTCTCCACCATCTCCCGGTACTTGGCCACCGAGCCGCCGTCGTTGTGCAGCAGCGCGCTCACCCCGCCGCCGGCCCGGATCTTCGCGGCGATCCCGGCGCCGGTCTCCGCGTCGTCCTCGGTCAGCCACGGCCAGTGCGGGGTGGTGAAGTTGAGGTTCAGCAGCCAGGGCGTGCCGTGGTCGCGGGAGACGTACTCGACGGCCCGTTCGGTCAGCACCGTGGTGTAGTAACGCAGGTCCTTGTACTGGGCGTCGCCCTCGTAGAGGTCGTAGTCGCCGAGCTGGCCCAGCTTGGAGAAGTACTCCAGGGCGCCGCCGAAGTTGCCGAAGAACTCGTCCCAGCCGGACCGGGTCGGGCTGTAGTCCGGCAGGAAGCCGCAGTGCCACTTGCCGATCAGGGCGGTGGCGTACCCGGCCTGCTTCAGCAGGGAGGCCAGGGTGGGGTGGCCGGGCTCCAGGCCGTGGGCGCGGTCGCCGATCGGCTCGGCCAGTCCGCCCGCCGTGCGGCCCGGAAAGCGGCCGGTGTAGAGGCTGAACCGGGTGGGGGAGCAGGTCGCCGAACCGGAGTAGGCGTCGGTGAAGCGGACGCCCTGGGCGGCGAGCCGGTCCAGGTTCGGCGTCCTGATGTGCGGGGCGCCGTAGGACGACAAGTCGGCCCAGCCGAGGTCGTCGCCGAGGATGAACAGGATGTTGGGGCGGCGGTGGGACCGGCCGGCGGCGGTACGGGCCTGGAACGGGCGCTCGGCGGGCGTGGCGGCCGCGGCGGAGGCGGCGGACGCGCCGGCGACGGCGGTCACCGCGCCGCCGCCGACCAGACCACCGAAGACGCGCCGGGATATTTCGGGCATGCGGGTACCCCAGGCAAGAGAGGAGGAGGCTGTGACCTGGACGTTTTCAGTCGGGCTGGCCGGTGGTCAAGAAAACCGCCGACGTGTTCACGAGGTCGCAAAGAACCTCAGCCCGCGACCCGCAGCAACAGCACCGTCCGTCCCGGCACCGTGAGCTCCGCCCCGGCCGGGTGCGTCTCGCCCGGCGCCCCCTCCTGTTCCTCCCGCCCGGTGTCCACCACCACCTCGTACCGCTCGGCCCAGGGCGCGGCCGGCAGGACGAAGCCCACCGGGCCCGCCCCGGCGTGCAGCACGGCCAGGAAGCTGTCGTCGACGATCGGCGCGCCGCGCTCGTCGCGGCCCGGGATGTCCCGCCCGGAGAGGTACATGCCGAGGGTGGCGGCGGGCGCGTACCAGTCCCGCTCGGTCATCTCGGCGCCCCGGGGGGTGAACCAGGCCAGGTCGCGCAGCCCGTCGGCGGTCTGCGGCCGGCCGGAGAAGAAGGCCCGGCGGCGCAGCACGGGGTGGGTGTTGCGGAGCCGGATCAGGCGGGCGGTGAGGTCGCGCAGCGCCCGCCAGCCGGGGTCGTCCAGCAGCGTCCAGTCCAGCCAGCCGATCTCGTTGTCCTGGCAGTACGCGTTGTTGTTGCCGCCCTGGGTGCGGCCCAGCTCGTCGCCGGCCACCAGCATCGGCACCCCCGTGGACAGCAGCAGGGTGGTGAGCAGGTTGCGCAACTGGCGGCGGCGCAGCGCCCGTACGCCCTCGTCCTCGGTCTCGCCCTCGGTGCCGCAGTTCCAGGCCCGGTTGTCGTCGGTGCCGTCCCGGTTGCCCTCGCCGTTGGCCTCGTTGTGCTTGCGCTGGTAGGAGACCAGGTCGCGCAGGGTGAAGCCGTCGTGCGCGGTGATGAAGTTGACCGAGGCGTACGGGCGCCGGCCGCCCCACGCGTACAGGTCACTCGACCCCGACAGCCGGTAGCCCATCTCCCGTACGTCGGGCAGGGCGTGCCGCCAGAAGTCCCGCACCGCGCCCCGGTACCGGTCGTTCCACTCGGTCCACAGCGGCGGGAAGGCGCCCACCTGGTAGCCGCCGGAGCCGACGTCCCAGGGCTCGGCGATCAGCTTCACCCGGCGCAGCACCGGGTCCTGGGCGATCACCGCGAGGAACGGGGAGAGCATGTCGACGTCGTGCATCGAGCGGGCCAGCGCCGCCGCCAGGTCGAAGCGGAAGCCGTCCACGCCCATCTCGGTCACCCAGTACCGCAACGAGTCCGTGATCAGGCGCAGCACCTGCGGCTGGACCACGTGCAGGGTGTTGCCGCAGCCGGTGTAGTCGGCGTACCGGCGGGCGTCCGGCTGGAGCCGGTAGTAGCCCCGGTTGTCGATGCCCTTCAGGGACAGCATCGGGCCCAGCTCGCCCGCCTCCGCGGTGTGGTTGTAGACCACGTCGAGGATCACCTCGATGCCGGCCGCGTGCAGCGCCCGCACCATCCGCTTGAACTCGCCGACCTGCTCGCCCCGGGTGCCGGCGGCGGCGTAACCGGCGTGCGGGGCGAAGTAGCCGATGGAGTTGTAGCCCCAGTAGTTCGACAGGCCGCGCTCCAGCAGATGGCTCTCGTGCGCGAACTGGTGCACCGGCAGCAGCTCCACCGCGGTCACGCCCAGCTCGGTCAGGTGTGCGATCGCCGCCGGGTGGGCCAGCCCGGCGTAGGTGCCGCGCAGTTCGGGCGGGACGCCGGGGTGGCGGGCGGTGAAGCCGCGGACGTGGAGTTCGTAGATGACCGAGTCGGCCCACGGCGTCTTGGGGCGGTGGTCGTCGGCCCAGTCGTCGTCGTCATGGACGACGACGCCCTTGGGCACGTGCGGCGCGGAGTCCCGGTCGTCGCGCACGGTGTCGGCGACATGCTGCTCCGGCCAGTCCCGCACATGGCCGTACACCTGCGGCGGCAGCCGGAAGTCGCCGTCCACCGCGCGGGCGTACGGGTCCAGGAGCAGTTTCGCCGGGTTCCAGCGGGCGCCGGTCCACGGGTCCCAGCGGCCGTGCACCCTAAAGCCGTAGCGCTGACCGGGCCGCACCCCGGGCACGAACCCGTGCCAGATCTCGTGGGTCAGCTCGGTCAGCCGGACCCGGCGCTCCCGGCCGCTCTCGTCGAACAGGCACAGCTCGACCGCCTCCGCGCCGCCCGCCCACAGCGCGAAGTTGGTGCCCACCACGCCGTCCGGCCCGGCCCGGAACCGGGCGCCGAGCGGCACCGGCGTGCCCGGCCAGGCGGGCACGGCGGGCGGCGGCGCGGTCCGCCGCACCCCGTTCGCCGCGGCGGCCACCCGCCCGTCCTCGGCGGCCCGCTTCCCGGGCACCGCCTCCCGCTCGGCTGCGCTGGACACCTGGCGGCCTCCCACGGCTCGTGGGACGACGGGCCGAGACGGGTGAAAACGGGCGTACGGCGTCCCGGCCGCCGCTCTCCGTCGCGTCGTCCTCCTCCCTAGTTCTGCCCAGAGCGCGGCTCGCACTCACGTTTCCCCAGGGCGGACCGGTCGTTACGGGTGGATGTGAACCACGTACACGGGCGCGCACGGCGCGCGGGGGCCGCGCTGGCCGCCGTACTGACATGGGCAGGACTGCTGGCCGGAGCGGCCGGCTGCACCTCGGGGGGCGCCGGGCTCGGCGGGGTGTTCGGCAAGCCGGGAGCCCCCGGCGAGGGCATCGGCATCGTCCCGGACGACGGCGACAAGGGGGTGCGGCCCGGCCGGAAGCTGTCGGTCCGGGTGCCGCAAGGGCGGCTGGAGTCGGTCCGGGTGGTCAAGTCGCAGGACGCGCGGGACACCCCGGTGCCCGGCCGGATCTCCGCCGACGGACGGCGCTGGGAGCCCGACGACCGGCGCCTGGCGCTCGCCGCCAAGTACACCGTCGACGCCGTCGCCGTCGACGAGGACGGCCGCCGCTCGGCGCGGCACGCGAGTTTCACGACGTACGTCCCCGAGGAGCGGTTCATCGGCTACGTCGCCCCCGAGAACCGGTCGACGGTCGGCACCGGCATGATCGTCTCCCTGGAGTTCAACCGGGAGATCACCGACCGGGCCGCCGTCGAGCGGGCCGTGCGGGTGAGCGCCGAACCGGCCGTGGAGATCCGCCCGCACTGGTTCGGCGCCGACCGCCTCGACTTCCGCCCCCGGCACTACTGGCGGCCCGGCACCGAGGTCACCGTCGACCTGAGGCTGCGCGACGTGGAGGGCGCGCCCGGGGTGTACGGGCTCCAGCACAAGAAGGTCGCCTTCACCGTCGGCCGCAGCCAGGTCTCGGTGGTCGACGCGGCCCGCAAGACCATGAAGGTGTGGCGCGACGGCGAACTCCTCACCACCGTGCCCGTCACCGCGGGCGCCGCGGGGACCACCACGTACAACGGCAAGATGGTGGTCGCCGAGATGCTCGACGTGACCCGGATGGACGGCCGCACGGTCGGCTTCGGCGGCGAGTACGACATCCCGGACGTCCCGCATGCCATGCGGCTGACCGCCTCCGGCACCTTCCTGCACGGCAACTACTGGGCGCCGCGGGAGGTGTTCGGCAAGACCAACGTCAGCCACGGCTGCGTCGGCCTGCGCGATGTCAGGGGCGGCGGGGCGGACACCCCGGCGGGCTGGTTCTACGACCGCAGTCTGGTCGGTGACGTGGTCGAGGTCAGACACAGCAAGGACCGCACCGTCGCCCCCGACAACGGGCTCGGCGGCTGGAACATGAGCTGGCGGCGGTGGCGGGAGGGAAGCGCGGTGCGGTGATCCACCGCCCGGGGCGAACTCGGTACACAACAGTGACAAACGACCCCTCCAAACCCTTGCTGGCCTGCGGTTACGATGCGCCGGTGCGCGCAGGCGCACTTGGGGTGCGGGCCGGACCGGGCCCGGCGAGGGGAGAACAACTTGAACGTGCGTCCGATATCGGGGGCTTCGGCACGGGGACGCGGCGGCCGGAAGTTTTCGGCGCTGGCCGTCGGGGCGCTGCTGCTGGCGGTCACCGCGTGCGGCGGAGGGGGATCGGACTCGGGGTCCGGGGACGGGAACGGGAACGGGAAGGGGAAGGGCTCGGACACCGCGCGGAGCACGCAGTCCGAGGCCGTCGTCAGCATCGCCCCGGCCAACGGGGCCAAGTCCGTCGACACCAGCGGCGACCTGAAGGTCGCGGTCGCCAAGGGCAAGCTCACCGAGGTGGTGGTGAAGGACTCCGACGGGGAGAAGGTCGACGGGAAGATAGCCGGGGACGGCGCCACCTGGACGCCGTCCTCGCACCTGGCCGCCGCGACCGCCTACACGGTGCACGCGGTCGCCGAGGACTCCGCGGGCCGCACCGCCGCCGAGGACTCCCGCTTCACCACCCTGACACCGAAGAACACCTTCATCGGCACCTTCACCCCCGAGGACGGCTCCAAGGTCGGCGTCGGCATGCCGTTCTCGATCCGCTTCACCCGGGGCATCACCCACCCCGAGGACGTCGAGCAGGCCATCAGCATCAAGACCGAGCCGGCCGTCGACGTGGAGGGCCACTGGTTCGGCAACGACCGCCTCGACTTCCGCCCGGAGAAGTACTGGAAGGCCGGCACCAAGGTCACCGTCGACCTCGATCTGGACGGCGTCGAGGGCCGCGACGGCGTCTACGGCGAGCAGGCCAAGAAGGTCTCCTTCACCATCGGCCGCAGCCAGGTCTCGGTCGTCGACGCCAAGAAGCTCACCATGAAGGTGCGGCGCGACGGCGAGACCATCAAGACGATCCCGGTCACCACCGGCGCCCCGGGCTACGAGACCTGGAACGGCCAGATGGTCATCAGCGAGAAGCTCTCGGTGACCCGGATGAACGGCGAGACGGTCGGCTACGGCGGCGAGTACGACATCAAGGACGTCCCGCACGCCATGCGGCTGACCACCTCCGGCACCTTCATCCACGGCAACTACTGGGGCGGCGACGCCTTCGGCAACCGCAACGCCAGCCACGGCTGCGTCGGGCTGCGCGACACCCAGGGCGGCTGGGACGGGGACGCGCCGGGCGCCTGGTTCTTCGCGAACTCGATGATCGGCGACGTGGTCGTGGTCAAGAACTCCGACGACGCGACCGTCGCCCCGGACAACGGGTACAACGGCTGGAACATGTCCTGGGACAAGTGGACGGCGTGAGCCTTATCCAAGCCGGTTAGTCCCCGTTAACCTGCGGGCATGACCGTACATCTCGAAGTCGCCGAGGGCGTCGGCACGCTGCGTCTGGACCGCCCGCCGATGAACGCGCTGGACACCGCCACCCAGGACCGGCTGAAGGAACTCGCCGAGGAGGCCACGGCCCGCGCGGACGTGCGCGCCGTGGTCCTCTACGGCGGCGAGAAGGTGTTCGCGGCGGGCGCGGACATCAAGGAGATGCAGGCGATGGACCACGCGGCGATGGTGCTGCGGGCCCGGGCCCTGCAGGACTCCTTCACCGCCGTCGCCCGCATCCCCAAGCCGGTGGTCGCCGCCGTCACCGGGTACGCGCTCGGTGGCGGCTGCGAACTCGCGCTGTGCGCCGACTACCGCATCGCCGCCGACAACGCCAAGCTCGGCCAGCCGGAGATCCTGCTCGGCCTGATCCCGGGGGCCGGCGGCACCCAGCGGCTGGCCCGGCTGATCGGCCCGTCCCGGGCCAAGGACCTGATCTTCACCGGCCGCCAGGTCAAGGCCGCCGAGGCGCTGAATCTGGGCCTGGTGGACCGGGTGGTCCCGGCCGCCGAGGTCTACGAACAGGCGCACGCCTGGGCGGCCCGGCTGGCCCGGGGCCCCGCCATCGCGCTGCGCGCGGCGAAGGAGGCGGTCGACACCGGTCTGGAGACCGACCTCGACACCGGTCTCGCGGTCGAACGGAACTGGTTCGCGGGCCTGTTCGCCACCGAGGACCGCGAGCGCGGGATGCGCAGCTTCGTCGAGGAGGGACCCGGCAAGGCGAAGTTCATCTGAACGGCGCGCTGTTGACGCGGTGTAGCGGCCGGGTCCCTCGTTGGAGCGGTTTATGGAGGGCTTGAAGCAGCCTTAAGCCGGTCGGGGGACCGGGGGCCGTCGCACCGCACTGCTCGAATGGTCTCCCCAGCTCACACGATGTTTTTCGATTTTTACCATGCATCCGGCATATGCCAGAAGCCACTCATCGGTGCCGCCCGGGTCCCTGGCGTATTCCCCCGGAACGGCCCCGGAAGGTGCCGCGGGCGGCCATGATGGGGGCATGGCGGGGCTGGAGGACACGGGGCAGCCACGGGGAGCCGGACGTGCGACCGCTGCGCGCTGGTCGCCGGCGGTCGAGGACGAACACGCGCTGAAGGCGATCGAGTTGTTCGGCGATCCCACGGAGGGCGAGGTTCCGCTGCCCTCCCGCCCGGAGTCCGCCGCCACCGCCCGCCGGCTCGCCCAGGTCGTCGTCCTGCGCCAGTGGCAACTGAGCCCCAAACTCGCCGAGGACGCCGTCCTCCTCGTCTCCGAGCTGGTCGGCAACGCCGTACGGCACACCGGCGCCCGCGTCTTCGGCCTGCGCATGCGGCGCCGGCCCGGCTGGGTCCGGGTCGAGGTCCGCGACCCGTCCCGGGGGCTGCCCTGTCTGATGCCGATCCAGCCGCTGGACCTCAGCGGCCGCGGCCTCTTCCTCGTCGACAAGCTGTCCGACCGCTGGGGCGTCGATCTGCTGCCGCGCGGCAAGACGACCTGGTTCGAGATGCGCGTGGTGGACCGCTAGCACCATCTCGGCGCCGCCCGCGGGGAGTTCAGCGGACACGCCACCCACGGGTGACATTCCGCGCGGTGCCTGTTCCGGCCGGTGATCCTGCTTCCCATGATCATCACTCGTCTGCGGCGCCGCACCGCCGCCGCCGTCCTCTCCCTCGCCGCCGTCCTCGCCACGTCGGCCGCCACCCCGCCGCAGGCCGCCCCCGCCGCGGCCCCGGCCGCCGCCCAGGCCGCCGCGCCGTCCTGCCCGGTCTTCGACGACAAGCTCAAGGCCGCCGCCGACCGCCGCGCCGACCTCGACCGCATCACCCCCGACCCGGCCTGGCGCACCACCTGCGGCACCCTCTACCGCAGCGACGGCCGCGGCCCCGACGTGATCTTCGAGGACGGCTTCCAGCCCAGGGACGTGGTGGACGGCCAGTACGACATCGAGCAGTACGTCCTGGTCAACCAGCCCTCCCCGTACGTGTCGACCTCCTACGACCACGACCTGTACAAGACCTGGTACAAGTCCGGCTGGAACTACTACGTCGACGCCCCCGGCGGCATCGACGTGAACAAGACCATCGGCGACACCCACCGCTGGGCCGCCCAGGTCGAGGTCGCCTTCCCCGGCGGCGTCGACCGCAGGTACGTCATCGGGGTCTGCCCGGTCGACAAGCGGACCAAGACCGAGATCATGGACGAGTGCCGGAGCAACCCGCACTACCAGCCCTGGCACTGACCCCCACGCGTCGGAACGTTAATCTGACCTGCGTCAGTACGACGGCCATGGCAGCACAGCGCACGAGATGAGGGGCGGATCGGTGGCGGACATCGAGGAAGCACGCAAGCAGTTCGACCGGATCGACGCGGACGGCGACGGGCACATCACCCCGGCCGAGTTCAAGACCGCGCTGGCCCAGGGCGGCGACTGGAACGTCACCGAGTCCGTCGCGGAGGCGATCATCAAGAGCCGTGACCTGAACGGCGACAAGCTGCTGTCGTTCGACGAGTTCTGGGCGTTCCTGAACAAGTGACGCGGGAGGGCGTCCGTACGGACGGACGCCCTTTCACGTCAGGGTCCGGATGACCGTCGAGGTGCACGCCGCCCGGCTCGCGGCCCGGCGCCGCACCGACGTCGACGTCACCGCCCCGCGCATGGCACTGGCCGGCCGCCGAAAAGCCGCGGCCGGGGACGACCCCGCCTTCCGCGCGGCCGCGGTCGCCGCCGCCCACAACCCCGTGCTCACCGACCTGTTCACCCAGTGCGTCCCGGTACCGCGGAACGGTCTGGTCGACCTGCTCGCCCTCACCGGCCCGCGCACGGATGAACCCGGGCACGGCGACGCCGCCCACGCGGCGGGCGCCGCCGAGATCCTGCGCGCGGAATTGACCGACCCGTTCGGACGTACCGAGGAATAGCCCGCCCACCGGTCCGGTTACGGATGCCGGACGGCGTACCGCACATCCACGACGTACTCACGACCCGGAAGGTCAGGCGAGCCGGACCATGAAGATCGGCATCATCGGCGCGGGCAACATCGGCGGCAACCTCACCCGGCGGCTCACCGCCCTCGGCCACGATGTCTCGGTCGCCAACTCGCGCGGCCCGCACACCCTCACCGCCCTCGCCGAGGAGACCGGCGCGACACCGGTCCGGGCCGAGGAGGCGGCCCGCGGCGCCGAGGTCGCGGTGGTCACGGTGCCGCTGAAGGCGGTCCCGGACCTGCCCGCCGACCTGTTCGACGCGGCGGCGGACGGCCTCGCGGTCATCGACACGGGCAACTACTACCCGCGGCTGCGCGACGGCCGGATCGCCGGTATCGAGGACGAGGGCCGCACCGAGAGCCGCTGGACCGAACAGCACCTCGGCCACCCCGTCATCAAGGCGTTCAACGGCACCTACGCCCAGGACATCCTGGACCGCCCCCGCCCGGCCGGCGACCCCGGCCGCATCGCCCTCCCGGTGGCCGGCGACGACCCGGCGGCCAAGGCGAAGGTCCGGGCCCTGATCGAGGAACTCGGCTTTGACACGGTCGACGCGGGCGGCATCGACGACTCCTGGCGCCAGCAGCCGGGCACCCCGGTGTACGGGCTGCGCGGGGGCGTGGACGCGGTCAGGAAGGCGCTGGCGGAGGCGTCCGAGGAGCGGCCGGCGGAGTTCCGGGGCTGACCCCCGGGGACGGACGGCTCAGGCGCCGTCCGCCCACTTCTTCAGCGCCGCCTTGCTCTCGAAGTCGGCCACGTTCTTGTCCAGCGGCTCGGCCGTGTACTGGTGGATGCGCCACTTGGCCTTGATGCGGGGCTTGCCCTCCGATACGTAGTCGGCGATCCAGAGGGCGTCGCCGGCGTAGGACGTGTCGTCGACCGTCAGCCAGAAATTGCGATTGCAATACAAAATGACCCTGCGGTCCGGGCGGAGTTCCTTCACCTTCTTGATGAAGCGGTCCTTCTCGGCGTTGCTCGCGTGATTGCCGTCGCCGGTGGACTCCCAGTCGACGGCGAGGATGTCGCCGGCTCTGTCGGGGGTCTTGGCGACGAAGTGCTCGGCCTGGGCGGTGAGGTTGCCCGGCCACAGGAAGTGGTAGAAGCCGACGACGAGCCCGGCGTCGCGGCCCCGTTTGGTCTGGGCCGACAGCTTGGGGTTGGTGTACGAACGGCCCTCCGTCGCCTTGATGAAGACGAAGGAGAGGCCGTCGGTGTCGTAGGTGTCGGACTGGTAGGCGCTCACGTCGATGCCGCGCAGCATGGGGACTCCCTCGGGTGCCTTGTGCGGTCCAAGTGCGGTGGGGCCGGGAGTTGTTGTTATGCCCTGGATCGACAGCCGTACGCCGGGCGTGCGGAGGCTCGGCTTCCGGTGGTGGTGAACGCCGGTGGACGTCAGGGGGCAGGGGAGGCCGCGGGGGCGTGCGGGCCGGCGGTGGGCGCGGGGGACTCGGCCCCGTCCGCGTCGTTGGCGTCGTCCGTCTCGTCCGCCTCGTCGAGGGAGACGTGCTTGGTCTCCTTGCTGAGCAGTAGCGCGATGAGGGTCAGTACGGCCATCGCGGACAGGTAGACGCCGACCAGCCACGGCGAGCCGTCCCCGGCCTCCCACAGCGCCACCGCGATGAACGGGGCGACGGCCGCGCCCAGGATCGAACTGACGTTGTACGAGATGCCGGAGCCGGTGTAGCGCACGCTGGTCGGGAAGAGTTCCGGCAGCAGCGCGCCCATCGGGCCGAAGGTCATGCCCATCAGGGTGAAGCCGAGGACCAGCCACAGCACGACGCCGAGGGTGCCGAGGCCGATCAGCGGGACCCAGACCAGACCGAAGACGACGATCGCGGCGGTGATCCAGATCAGGGTGGCGCGGCGGCCGTACTTGTCGGCGAGCGGGCCGGAGACCAGGGTGAACACGGCGAAGAACAGCACACCGAAGATCATCATCAGTACGAAGGTGGTGTAGCTGTAGCCGAGGCCCGGCACGGCGGCGTCCTTCGCGGTGCGGCCGTAGCTCAGCGAGAACGTGGTCATCAGGTAGAAGAGCACGTAGGTCGCCAGCATGATGAAGGTGCCCAGGATCAGCTGCTTCCAGTGGCCCTGGACGACGGTGGCCAGCGGCAGCTTGCGGACCTTGCCGGACTCCCGGGTCCTGGCGAACACCGCCGACTCGACCAGCCGGGAGCGCACCCACAGGCCGATCGCGACCATCACCGCGGAGAACAGGAACGGGATGCGCCAGCCCCAGTTCGCGAACGCCTCGGAGGGCTGGGTCGGGTCGGCGCCCGCCGAGGACGGCAGCACCGCCCCGATGATCAGGAACAGGCCGTTGCCGATGATGAAGCCGAGCGGGGCGCCGAGCTGCGGGAAGGTGCCGTACAGGGCGCGCTTGCCCTTGGGCGCGTTCTCGGTGGCGACCAGCGCG
This sequence comes from Streptomyces sp. JW3, assembly GCF_052216785.1. Classification (NCBI taxonomy): domain Bacteria; kingdom Bacillati; phylum Actinomycetota; class Actinomycetes; order Kitasatosporales; family Streptomycetaceae; genus Streptomyces; species Streptomyces sp. JW3. The sequence continues at coordinate 33,218 of NZ_JBQOUX010000077.1, forward strand.
GCGCCGCTCCACTCGCCGCCGAGCGCGAAGCCCTGGGCCAGCCGCATCAGCACGAGCAGCGCGGTGGCCACCCAGCCGACCTGCGCGTACGTGGGCAGCACACCGATCAGGAAGGTGGCGACGCCCATCGTGAGCAGCGAGACCACCAGCGTCTTCTTGCGGCCGAGCCGGTCCCCGAGGTGCCCGAAGAAGACGGCACCGATCGGCCGGGCGACCATCGCGGCGCCGAACACCGCGAAGGAGGACAGCAGCGCCGTGGTCGGGTCGCTGCTCGGGAAGAAGAGCTTGGGGAAGACCAGGACCGCGGCGGTCGCGTAGATGTAGAAGTCGTAGAACTCGATCGTCGTGCCCATGAGGCTGGCGATCAGAACGCGAGAGCGCGGGTTGACGGGGGTGGGCGTGGGGGCCGGGCCGGTGGCTGGTGCGGGCATCTCTGGGTCTTTCACGTGCGAAAGGTGGGGGCACCGCAACGATCTCAGGCGTCTTATGTTCTGGAAAGCCGATATCAGAATGTAAGACGGGAGGTGTCTGGCACCGGCCACCGGATCCGGCCGGCGGAAGGATCAGGGCCGGAGGTTCTCCAGGTCCGCCAGCAGGCTCGGGTGGGTCGGCCGCCAGCCGAGGGCCTCGCGGGTGTGGGCGGCGGAGGCCGGCTGGTCCGCGGCGAAGATCGGGCCGAACGGGCCGAAGGCATCCTCCGGCACCTGCTCGACCGGCAGGCCCAGCCGCCGCCCGATCACCGTCGCGATGTCCCGCACCGCGTCGCCCTCGTCGGCCACCGCGTGCCAGGCCGTCCCGGCCGGCGCCGATTCCAGGACCAGCCGGAACAGGACCGCCGCGTCCAGCGCGTGCACGGCCGGCCAGCGCTGGGTGCCGTCGCCCGGGTAACCGGCCACCCCGGTACGGCGGGCCTGGTCGGCGAGCAGGCCGGCGAAGCCGCCCCGGCCCTCGTTGTGCACCGTGCGAGGCATCCGTACGGCCATGCTCCGCAGCCCGTCGGCGGCCCGGTCCAGCAGTGCGGTGACCGACCGGCCGCGGCCCCCCACCGGCCCGTCGACCGGCGCCGGATCGGCCTCGGTGGCGGCCCGCCCCGGCACCCAGGGCGTGCCCGACACCGCGACGACGGGGCGGTCGCTGCCGATGAGTTCGTCGCTCAGCGCGGTGAGCGCGGCGCTCTCCTCGGCGATGCCCCGGGTGAGCGCGTCCGGGCTGGCGTAGTCGCGGCCGAAGGCCAGGCTGATCACGCCGTCCGACTGCGCGGCGCCGGACCGCAGGACGTCGAGGTCCGCCAGTTCGCCGCGCAGCACCTTGGCGCCGGCCTCCTCCAGGGTTCGCGCGGAGCCGTCCGAGCGGGCCAGCGCGAGAACGGTGTGCCCGTTGCCGAGCAGTTCGGTGACGACGGCGGAGCCGATGGTGCCGGTGCCGCCGGTGACGAAGACATGCATGAGTACTCCTCGGAGGGACGGGAGACAGGTGATGGGACCTTTGTCCCGTCACTGACCCTACACCTGTGACGGGACAGAAGTCCCCTCACCTATCCTGGGCGCATGGCTAGATGGCAACCCGGAGCGACCCAGCGACTCGTCGTCGCGGCCGTCGACCTCTTCACCGAGCAGGGGTACGACGCCACCACCGTGGCGCAGATCGCCGAGCGCGCCGGCGTCACCAAGAGCACCTTCTTCCGGCACTTCTCCGACAAGCGCGAGCTGCTGGTGGCCGGCCAGGAGACGCTCAGCCGGCTGCTGGCCGACGGCATAGCCGAGGCGCCCGCGAGCGCCGGCCCGCTCCAGGCGGTGGCGGCCGGCCTGGAGCGCGCGTCGAGCGTGATGGGGCCGGCCAACCGGGAAATCGGCCCCCGGCTGAAGGCGGCCATCGCGGCCAGCACCGAACTCCAGGAGCGCGACGCCCTCAAGAGCGTCGGTCTGGCGGCCGCGATGACGACGGCGCTGGTCGCCCGGGGCGTGCCCGACCCGGTCGCACACCTGGCGGGCGAGCTGGGCGTCCTCGCCTTCAAGCGGGGCTACGCCCAGTGGTCCGAGAGCGACCGCGACGACACGGAGGAATTCGCACCGTACGCGCTGGCGGCCCTGGAGGACCTGCGGCGGGCGAGCGCGGCGCTGGGCTGAGCGGCGGCGGCGCGAAGGCGCGCGACCAGGGGCGTGAACGGACCCACCAGGCCCTCAACGCCCATCAGCATCCCTCAGCGCCCTATCAGCGCCCCTCAGCACCCGATGATGTTCACCGCCAGCCCGCTCCGCGCCGTCTCCTTGTACAACGCCCGAAGGGCTGCGGAGACGGACACCAACATCGACACGTCTGCGGGCTCCAGCCGTTCGAGACGCGCGCCGTTCAGGAAGGCCTCCCGCCGAAGGTAGTCGGCCCACTCCAACGTGGCCGCTTCCTCGGACGAGTCGAGCCGCGGCCGGTACAGCGCGACCGACCGGATTCCCGGACACGCGGTCGGTGCCCTGCCGCTTCCGGTGCTCGCCGAGTGGGCCACCGGCGACACCAAGGCCCTGGTGGCCGGCACCCCGCTCGAGCAGCTCGTCCTGCGTGCCCTCGCCCGGCGCACGGGCGACAGCGCGGTCGTACCGCGCGACCGGGCCGTGCGGCGTGCTGTGGGAGAGCGCCGGGGCCATCGCGGACGACCTCGCCGGCCAGGTACTCGTCCTCAACATCGGCGCCGAAATGACACGGTGGTCTGCGACTGGCTGCGCGACGCCGCCGACTTCGGCATCCCCTGCCGGGCTCAACCTCCACCAGCTCGCCACCGGCCCCGTCGTCCCCGCCGCCCGTACCGTCTTCGTCTGCGAGAACCCGGCCGTACTGCGTGCCGCCGCCGGTGAGCTCCAGGGAACGGAGGGCGTCCCGTTCGCCGCCTGCCACAAGCTGCTCGGCGACGCCGTGGGCGCGGGAGCCTGGTGCACTGGCGCGCCGACTTCGACTGGGTCAGCCTGCGTATCACCACGGACGCCGTGGCCCTCCACGCTGCCCACCTCTGGCGGATGACCGCCACCGACTACAGGACGGCACTCGGCAAGGGCGAGTCCACGCCGCTCGCGGGACCCCCTGTGGCCAGCCCTTGGGATCCCGCGCCGACCCTCGTGGTGGAGGAATCGGGCAGCGCGGTCATGGAGGAACGCCTCCTGTCCGTACTCCTGTCCGACGTCACCGGTGCCTGACTTGGGTGGGGAACCGCTCAGCGGTGATGTCGACGATCACGTCCTCGCCGAGCGGCTGCCGGGCGTGTCTTCTCAGCGGGTGCCGGTCTCCGGGTCCGGCAGGGGAAGTTCGTCGAGATCGAGGGTGAAGGTGCGGCCGTCGGCGAGGGGGATGGGGAGTTTGCCCGTGCCGTACGCGCGTTTGAGGGCGCTGCTGTAGCCGCTTGCCGCAGGCTGGGTGTGCAGGACGACCTCCCGTGCGTAGGGGTCCACGACCAGGTAGACGGGGATGCCGTAACGGCCGTACTTCACGGTGCAGTCGTCGTAGTCCTTGCGCGCCGAGGAGGTCGAGACGACCTCGGAGATCAGCAGGACGTCCGCGAAGCTGTACCGCTTGCCCTCCTTGCGCGCGTCCTCGCGCAGGATGGCCAGGTCGGGGGCAGAGTTCTCGTCGGCCGGGAAGTCGATGTAGACGTCAGAGGTGACCTTCGCATGACGGCCGAGAGCGAGAGAGTCGATCTGCATCGACTTGATCGTGCTGGAGTGCTCTTCGCTCTGCGGGGTCATGATGATCTTTCCGTCGGCGCCGAAGAACACCACGTATCCTGCGGGGAACTCGGTGTGTGTGATCGCGTCGACACTCATGGACGGTGCTCCTTCCCGTGTGCCGTCATGATACGGCGGGCAGAGCCGTCCTATGGAGGCATCCGTGGCCTGTGCGCTCACCGCAGGGGGAAGCAGGAGGAGCCCGTCCGTCGTACGACTGGGTGTTGTGGGGCTGGGCGTGCGCTGGGCGCGTAAATGACTGGCGCACGCCGCCCACCAGGCACTGCATCCCGGGCATCAAGATCATGATCTACGGCTGAAGTGGTCGATGGCCTTGGTATTCGGTGGGCCGCCCGATCCGATAGGCCGCTCGGCGGCCGGACGCCTCTGGACGGGGCAGTACGGGGGCAACCTGCCGCAAGTGCTCTGATCAGGCACGACATCACTTGGCGGCACCACGCGGTATCCGGCAACACGAACGCTCACGGTCTCGTGACGCGTAGGTTTCCGCTACCCGACTCGCGCAGAGAGCGCACTCCGCACCCAGGAAGCTTTGCAGGGACATCCCAGGGAGTTTCACGTCTGTCCCAGGGAGGTTCCAGGGACTTCCCGCCGCGTAAGCAGGAAAGGCCCTGACAGCGCTGAAAGACACGAAAACGCTGGTCAGAGCCCTTTCTCTAGCACTCGATGATGTTCACCGCCAGCCCGCCCCGGGCCGTCTCCTTGTACTTGACCGACATGTCGGCGCCGGTCTCCTTCATGGTCTTGATGACCTTGTCCAGGGAGACCTTGTGCGAGCCGTCGCCGCGCATCGCCATCCGGGCCGCGGTGACCGCCTTCACCGCGGCCATGCCGTTGCGCTCGATGCACGGGATCTGGACCAGGCCGCCGACCGGGTCGCAGGTGAGGCCGAGGTTGTGCTCCATGCCGATCTCCGCGGCGTTCTCCACCTGCTCGGGGCTGCCGCCCAGCACCTCGGCCAGCGCGCCCGCCGCCATCGAGCAGGCCGAGCCGACCTCGCCCTGGCAGCCGACCTCGGCGCCGGAGATGGAGGCGTTCTCCTTGAACAGCATGCCGATCGCGCCGGCCGCCAGCAGGAAGCGGACCACGCCCTCCTCGTCGGCGCCGGGCACGAAGTCGAGGTAGTAGCGCAGGACGGCCGGGATGATGCCGGCGGCGCCGTTGGTGGGGGCGGTGACGACCCGGCCGCCGGCCGCGTTCTCCTCGTTCACGGCCATCGCGTAGAGGGTGATCCACTCCATCGAGAGGGCCAGCGGGTCGCCCTCGGAGCGCAGCTTGCGGGCGGTGTTCGCGGCGCGGCGGCGGACCTTCAGGCCGCCGGGCAGGATGCCCTCGCGGGACAGGCCGCGGGCCACGCACTCCCGCATCACCCGCCAGATCTCCAGCAGGCCGGCCCGGATCTCGTCCTCGGTGCGCCAGGCGCGCTCGTTCTCCAGCATCAGCGCGGAGATCGACAGGCCGGTCTCCCGGTTCAGCCGCAGCAGCTCGTCGCCGGTGCGGAAGGGGTACTTCAGCACCGTGTCGTCGAGCACGATGCGGTCCGCGCCGAGCGCGTCCTCGTCGACCACGAAGCCGCCGCCCACCGAGTAGTACGTCTTGGTGAGGAGTTCGGTGCCCTGGTCGTCGTAGGCCCACAGGGTCATGCCGTTGGCGTGGTAGGGGAGGGCCTTGCGGCGGTGCAGGACCAGGTCGTCGTCGTAGGAGAAGGGGATCTCGTGGCTGCCGAGGAGGCGGAGGCGGCCGTCCGCCCTGATCGCCGCGACCCGGTCGTCGGCCGTCTCCACGTCCACCGTGCGCGGGGAGTCGCCCTCCAGGCCGAGCAGCACCGCCTTGGGGGTGCCGTGGCCGTGGCCGGTGGCGCCCAGCGAGCCGTACAGCTCGGCGCGGACCGCGGCGACGGAGCCGAGGAGATCCTCGCCGCGCAGCCGGCGGGCGAAGATGCGGGCCGCGCGCATCGGGCCGACCGTGTGCGAACTCGACGGCCCGATGCCGACAGAGAACAGGTCGAAGACCGAGATGGCCACGGGGACTCCTCAGGGCAGGGGTGGTGCGGAGGGGGCGGGGGGGGGGGGGGGGGGGGGGGGGGGGGGGGGGGGGG